>NZ_JBFAAX010000212.1:0-9624 GCF_040639995.1 Actinosynnema sp. NPDC023658
GGTCCTGCGCCCGCCGCGCGTCCCCGCCGACCAGGCCGGGTTCGACGCGCTCGCCGCCGCCAACCGGGCGCGGGGCGAGCGGTGCCGCGCCACCGACCCCGAGCTGTTCGACCGCATGGACTCCGGCAGCGACGCCCGGGACGTCGAAGCCATCCGGGTCGCCCTCGGCGAGCCGCGGGTGAACTTCATCGGCACCTCGTACGGCGGCATGATCGCGCAGGCCTACGCCCGGCGGTACCCGCACCGCGTGCGCACGGTCTACGTCGACGGCACGGCCAACCACAGCACCCGCGACTGGGACCGCGAGCTCGACGCCATCGCGCGGGACAACGAGGCGTTCGTGCGGCGGTTCCTGGACTGGGCCGGGTCCGGCGTGGAGCAGCGCTGGCAGGCGTTGGTCGCCCGCGCCGACCGCGAGCCCGTCCCGGCCGTCACCGCGAACACCGACTACGACGGCACCCAACTCCAGGCGCTGCTGTTCCTCAAGGTCCGGTCCGGCCCCGACCGGTGGGCCGAGGCGCTGGCCGCGCTCACGGCGGCCGAGGCGGGTGACGCCTCCGGTTTCGCCCTCCCCGGCCGCGACCCGAACCCCGGTCTGCCCGGCGGCGGGGTGAAGGAGTGCCTGGACTTCCCGCAGCCGGACCACCGGCAGATGACGCGCACCGTCGAACGGCTGCGTCGCCTCGCACCGAACACCGGCGCGTCCTTCCCGCTGGTCTGGCACCTGTCGGTCACCTGCTCGGGCTGGCCGACGCCGACCGCCAACCCGCCCGCTCCCCTGCCCCGGACGCTCCCGCCGTTCCTGGGCGCGGGCACCTGGATGGACTTCGCGGCCACCGAGCGGGTGACCGACCAGGTCCCCGGCAGCCGCACGATCTTCCACGACGGCCCGGGGCACAACCTGTTCGCCGGCATGGCGAACCCGTGCGTGATCGAGCACGTGAGCGCCTACGTCACCGACCGTCGACTACCACCCGCGGACGTCACCTGCCCCTGACCTCACTCCCCGGGTGGTGCACTGGGCCATGATGTACGGCGTGGAGTCCACCCGGGTGGACCGCTGGCTCTGGGCGGTCCGGTTGACCAAGACGCGATCCGATGCCGCGGCGGCGTGCCGGGGCGGGCACGTGCGCGTCAACGACAAGCCGGCCAAGCCCGCCACGTCCGTGACACCGGGTGACGAAGTGCGGGCGCGAGTGGGTGACACGACCCGGATCGTGGAAGTCGTGCGGGTGATCCAGAAACGCGTCGGTGCGGTCGACGCGGTGACCTGCTTCATCGACCGCACCCCGCCGCCACCACCGCCGACCGAGGCGCCCGCGCCCGTCGCCCGCCGTGAACGCGGTGCCGGACGGCCGACCAAGCGCGAGCGCCGGGTGCTGGACAAGTTCCGCGGCGGACAGCTCTGAGTGGTCCCGCACCACCGAGCCACACGCCGTGCCGCCGTTCGAGTGAACCCGAGGGCTCACGTCTAACGGGCGATCGCGCGAAAACGATCAAGCCAGGGCGAAGGGGGAACCGAGCACGATCGACGGCTAGGAGGCCCCGTGGCCCGCGACCGGCGGAAAGAGCGCAACGAACGGGTCGGGTCGGCGCGCTGGCGGTTGCGGGAAGGCGACTCGGCGCTCGCCGCCGGACGACTGCCGGAAGCCCTCGACCTCTACGCCGTGGCCGCGTACGAGCTGGCCGACCTGGACCGCGCCGATCGCGAGGTCGCCGCGCTGCTCGCGCACGCGTTGGCCGGTCACGGGCGGGTGGACCGCGAGCTGGGCAACCCGCGCCGCGCGTTGGGCACGTTGACGAGCGCCGTGACCCTCGTGGAGGAAGCCGAGCCGAACAGCCCGCTGCACGCCGTCGTGCTCACCTGCTTGGGGTGCGTGCTGCGCGACACGGGAGCGCTGGACGACGCGATCACGGCGTTCACCGACGTGCTGACCATGCAGCGCGCGGCGGACCGGACGGGCGAGAAGGTCGTCGGTACGCTCAACGAGCTGTCCCGCACGCTGCGGCTGGACGGCGACCCGCGAGCCGCCGAACGCGCCGCCCGGGAGGCCGTCGAGCTGGCCGAGCGGATCGAACCCGGTGGCTTCGCCGCCGCGATCAGCCACCACCACCTCCGTCAGGCGTTGGACGACCTCGGTCGGCCCGACGACGCCGAACCCCACCTCACCCGGAGCATCCTGCTCCTCCTTCGCCACGCACCGGGCGCGTCCGTGACCGCCGACGCCGTCGCCCGGTGGTGCGAGGTGCGGCTGGAGCGCGAGGGACCGCACGACGTCCTGCCCCACATCGACCGGCACCTCGCCGTGGTCGAACCGCAGGCGCCCGGCACGCCGGTGGTCGGCGTGCTGCGGCTGTGGCGGGGCATCGGGCTGGCCTCGCTCGGCTCCGCCGAAGCCGACGACGAGGCGCGGCGCGAGCTGGTGGCCGCCGAACGCGTCCTGGCCGACCACCCCGACCAGGCCGACCACGTCGCCCGCGCCAGGGGCGACCTCGCGCGCTTGGCGAAACCGTCGACGCCCTGATCCGCCTCGGGCCGGTGGCCTGCGACCTGCCACGAGTTGCCTGGCACAGCGTGGTTCCCGGTTGCCGAGGATGTAAGTAAGCGCTTTCCAGACGCAGGAACAGCGCGAGATGTGTGACAGAGACCACCATGCACCTCCGTGACGGCGCGGTCGCGAAGAGTTGCCGGAAGGCCGGCAATTCCACGCGACCTATGCTCGCCCCCATTGGCATTACGCCACTTGCGGACCGTTCATGAGCGAATCTCATATCAACTTACGAATGGAGTGGACCTAATCGCGCGCTTACCTGAAGACAATTTCAGGAACGCGCTGTCACGGACCGTCACCGATTTGCGCGACGGCCGCCCAGTACCCCGGTTTCGCCGGGGCGTTACTTTTCCCAGGCCCGACCGCAGATGTCGACCATGCTCGTGACCTGCCGCAACACGTCCTTAACGCCGTGTCGATCACCGGCTGTGTCGATCACCGCGATCGATCGGACAGGAATACTTGCCCGGTCGGGCAGGCAATGGCGGAGAACCGAAGCATCCTGGTAGACCGGTGTTGCTGCCCCGCGTCGGCCGAGTGTGTGATGGGCGGCAAATTCGTTCCGGGCCGCACAACACACCGGGGAGTCGTGCTGCCCGAAATCTGGTGCCACCGAACATGGGGGGAATACCCAGTGAGTCTCGCAACCCGGACGACCAGCTACTTCACCACTCCGCAACACGAGCGGCTGCGCCACCAGGTGCGCGAGTTCGCCGAGGCGGAGGTCGCGCCCGCGGTGGCCGCGATGGAGGAGTCGAAGGCCGTCCACCACGAGCTGTCCCGGCTGATCGCGCAGCAGGGCTGGCTCGGCGTCACGGTCGACCCGCGGTACGGCGGGATGGGTCTGGGCCACCTGGCCAAGACGATCATCATCGAGGAGCTGTCGCGCGTCAGCGGCGCGATGGGCGCCATGGTGCAGGCGTCGCAGCTCGGCGTGGCGAAGATCGTGCACTTCGGTGACGAGCAGCAGAAGCAGCGGTGGCTGCCGATGGTGAGCGACGGGCGCTGCCTGCCGACCATCGCGGTGACCGAGCCCGAGGCCGGCGGGCACGTGCTCGGCATGTCCAGCACGGCCGAGCGGGTGGGCGACGAGTACGTGCTGAACGGCCGGAAGGTATTCGTCGGCAACAGCCACGTGGGCGACCTGCACGGCGTGGTGGTGCGCACCGGGCCGGGCTCGAAGGGCCTGTCCGCGTTCCTGGTGGAGGCGACCGCGCCGGGCTTCTCGCTGGCGCCGCACCGGCCCGCCATGGGGCTGCACGGCTTCAGCTTCGGCGAGCTGATCTTCGACAACTGCCGCGTGCCGGCCGAGAACCTGCTCGGCGTCGAGGGTGACGGCCTCGCCGTCGCGTACTCGTCCAGCGTCCTGTATGGACGGCCGAACCTGACGGCGGTGTCGTTGGGCATCCACTGCGCGATCGTGGAGCAGACCGTCCGGTTCGCGAGCACGCACCACCGCTACGGCAAGCCCCTGTCCGAGCTGCCGACCGTGAAGCAGAAGCTGGGCCAGATGCAGTCCCAGCTGATGACCGCGCGGCTGGCGGCCTACTACGCGGCGCACATGCTCGACCAGGGCATCCCGTGCGACGCGGACCTGATCAGCGCCAAGCTGCTCAACGTGGAGTCCTCTTTGGACTCGGCACGCACGGCGATGGAGGTCCACGCGGCGTACGGGCTGGACCCGGACCGCACCATCGAGCGCCTGCTGCGCGACGCCAACCACATCTACTCACCCGCCGGCACCTCGGACATCCAGCGCCTGCGGCTGGCCGAGGTCGCGCTGGGCACCTACCGGGACCAGTGGTCGGCACGGCTGTCGGAGAAGCTGCGGGCGAGCAGCGTCGGGCTGGACCGGGTGACGCTGGTGGCCGGCGAACCGGCGAACCTCTCGATCGGCGCACCCGCGGTCGCCGTTTCCTCCTGAGCGCGGAGGGGGTGTCCCGGTCGGACCGGGGCACCCCTTCCCGCTACGGGATCGGCCGCACCTCGCCCTGCCGCGGCTCACCGAGCTTCACGGCCACCACTCCGCCGAGGATCAGCCCGCCGCCGGCCAGCTGGACCGCGCCCGGCGCCTCGCCCAGCAGCAGCCACGCGAACACCAGCGCCGCCACCACCTCGGTCAGCGCCACGAACGACGCCAGCCGTGAGCCGAGCCGCCTGGTCGCGGCGATGCCGGTGACGTAGGCGAGCGCGGCCGTCACGACGCCGAGCGCGAGCAGCGGCAGCCACCACGCGACCGCGTGCCCGTCGAACACGACCGGCTCGGTCGACACCGCGAACGGGACGATCCCGACCGCGCCCGCGACCAGGAGCACCGCACCACCCAGCCACAGCCCGCCGGCGGCCAGGACGGTGCCGGGCAGCCCGTGCTCGTCCCGCGCGTTGAGCACGAAGTACGCCGCCGCGCCCACCATCGCGGCCAACGCCCACAGCACGCCGACGGCGCTGACCCGCGTGCCCGACAGGACGTCGAGCACCAGCAGCAGGCCGATCAGCCCCAGCGCCGCGCCGAGCACCGTCAGCCGGGTGGGGCGCTGGCCGTGCCGCAGCCACAGCCACCCGACCACGGCGACCGGCGCGGTGTACTCGACCAGCAGCGCGACGCCGACCTCCAGGTGCGCGACGGCGTTGAAGAAGGCCAACTGGCACCCGGCCACGGCGACCAGCCCGTACGCCGTGATCAGCGGCGCGGTGCGGCGCAGCAGGTGCCACCGGCCGCGCAGCCCGACCGCGGCGAACGGCGTGAGCACGACGGCGGCCAGCAGCACCCGCACCGCGACCGCGGCGGCCGACGACCAGCCCGCGTCCATCAACCCGCGCGCCAGCGGCCCGGACAAGCCGAACGACGACGCCGACAGCAGCGCGAAGCCCAACCCGGCCCGCAGCCGTCCACCCGCCAGCGTGTCATGCGTCATCGTCGTCATGACTCATGACGCTATGGACCGGGCCGGTAATCTGTCAACATGCTCTTCACCCATGACACGGTCGCGTCGCTCGTCGCCGCGGTCGCCCTGGTGAACTCGGCCGAGGAGCCGGACACGTTGACCGACCGGGCGCGGCTCGACGCGTTCTTCGCCGAGCACGGCTACACCGGATCGCGCACGCACGACGACGCCGAGCTGGAGGCGGTGCGCGCCATGAGGGCACCGCTGCGCCGGCTGCTCACCGCCGACCGGGACACCGCGGCCCGGCTGGTCAACGACATCCTGGCCGAGCACCGGGCGGTGCCCCAGCTCGTGCGGCACGACGGGTTCGACTACCACCTGCACGCGACGGACCCCGGGACGCCGTTCGCGGAGCGCATCGCCGTCGAGACGGCCATGGCGATGGTCGACGTGATCCGCGCGGACGAGCTGAGCAGGCTCGCGGTCTGCGCCGACGACACCTGCGGCGGCCTGGTCCTGGACCTGTCCAGGAACCGCTCGCGCCGCTACTGCAGCACCACGTGCGGCAACCGGGTGGCCGTGGCCGCCTACCGCGCCCGCAAGGGGTGACGGCCCCGCACCGCTACCGGGCTCGCTCAGCAGGCTTGGGGGAAGTCGAAGAACCGGTGCGGGTCGTAGACCGCCTTGACCGCGACCAGCCGGGCGTGGTTGCCCGCGTGGTACGCCGCGGCCCAGTCGTCGAGCGCCGGGTCGGGGAAGTTGGGGTAGACGCGGCCGGAGCCGTCGGGGTGGGCGGTCGCCCAGGAGTCGTCGACCCACGGATCGGCCGCGTCCGCGACGTGTTCGAGCAGGAAGCGCTCGCCGCGGTGGGCGAAGGCGGTGGTGTCCTCGGCCACCCGGTTGTACGCACCGCCCATCGCGGTGAACGCGAGCTGCCGCCGACCCGTGCCGCCGTCCAGCCGGGTCAGGAGCGACGCGACGGTGTCGCGGGCCAACGAGTGGGAGAAGAACTCCGACCTGATCCGCACGGGCCGTCCGGGCAGGTCCCGCGGGTCGGCGAAGGTGCTCTTCAGGCGGTGGTACGGCAGGCCGGGGCGCAGCTCCACCGAGGACGCCGCGCCCACCCGGTCGACGAACTCCCGCACCAGTTGCCGCGTCGGCCCCTCGGCCAGGGTGCAGCCGCCGAAGAGGGTGGCCCGGACCGGTGCGCCCGGCTCGGCCCGGACGGTGAGGTTGGCCGTCAGCTCGTCCGGGGCGTCCGGTGCCCAGGCCTGCCAGGCCGTGACCAGGTCTTCGACGGCGGAGCCCGACCAGTGCGCCTCGACCCGGGTGGTCGTCGGCTCCGGGACGGTGGCGAACCGCAGTGACGTGACCACGCCGAACTGGCCGCCGCCCGCGCCGCGCAGGGCCCAGAACAGGTCCGGTTCGCGGTCGTGGTCGCAGTCCACGACCCGGCCGTCCGCCAGCACGACCCGGGCGCCGACGAGGCGGTCGCAGGTCAGCCCGTACCGCCGCCCGAGCAGCCCGATCCCGCCGCCCAGGGTGAGGCCGGCGATGCCGACGGTCGGACCGCACCCGGCCGGCAGGGTCCGCCCGTGGACGTGCAGCGCCGCGTAGACCTCCGCCAGCCGGGCTCCCGCGCCGATCGTGGCGACCCCGTCCGCCGTCACGGACACACCGTCGAGACCGGACAGGTCGAGCACGATCCCGTCCGTCGACGACCGGCCCGCGAAGCAGTGCCCACCGCTCCGGGGGACGACGCGGTCCCCGGTGGACCTGGCGTGCGCGAGGGTGTTGACGACGTCCGCGACCGAGCGGCACCGGACCACCAACCGCGGCCGGACGTGCCGGTAGGCGGGGTCGACCGGGCGGCGGACCGCCTCGTAGCCCGCCGAACCGGGGCTGAACAGCTCGCCGTCGAGGGAGTCACCGAACCGGGTCAGGTCGCGCACCGGTCCGACGCTACGAGCGGCGCGACGCCGGTTCTTGAACGGATCGCGCAGGATCAGACCCGCGGCGGCCTGTCCCGGGTCGCGAGGAACGGCCGGTAGGACGCCGAGTGCTCGTGGCCGCACGCGCAGCGGTCGAGGGCACCGCCCAGGAGCCGACGCGGGGTGAGGCCGGTCAGGCGCAGGCACTCCCGATTCAGGTGGGCCTGGTCGGCGTACCCCGCGTCGACCGCCAGCCCCGCCACGCCACGCCGTCCGGCGGCCGGGGCTCCGGCTTGGGCCAGCGCGAGGAACCCCTGGAACCGCAAGGTGCGCTGGAGGACCTTCGGGCTCGTCCCGACCGCGTGCAGGCAGCGGCGGCGCAGTTGGCTCGCGGACAGCGCCAGGCGGGTGGCCACGGCATCCACGCCGACCGGGTGCCACGGCATCAACGCCCGCACGGCTTCGCGCACCAGATGGTCCACAGTGGACTTGCGGCGGAACTCGTGCAGGAGGTGCGCCTGGAGGTGCCGGAGCGCGCGCTCGGGCGTGCCGGCCCCGGCCATCACGTCCACCAGGCGGTCGACCCGCCTGCCCCACAGGTCGGCCAGGTCGAGCCGTTGGTCCACCAGGTCGTCGAGCGCGACGGGCAGCGGCGGCGCGGCCCCGGGGTGGAACCGCACGCCCACGACGGTGGTGCGCGCCGGGATGACCTCGACCGCCGAACCGGTCAGCGGACCGACGAACCGGGGCCGGCCGCCGATCGGGAAGTGGATCTCCACCCCGCCGGTGGGCAGGTGCCGCTGCGCGTACGCCGCCCCACCGGTGCGCTGGACCCAGACCGTCCGGACCACCCCGGCCAACCCCGGTGACGGCGGACGTTCGACGTAGGACTCCATCGCGGCCATCGTCGCACGTCCGAGCGGGTCCGATCACGTCCGAGCGGCACGAGGCCCGGAGTGCGGGCACCTCCACGGGGGTGCGCAGCCCGTGACCCACATCACCCGGTTGGCTGCCGCTTATCGACACTGATAATGATTACCATTCCCTCGATCTCGTCGACACCCCTTCGGAGGAGCACGCGTGGCGCACTTGTTGATGATCGAGAGCTGGGTCGGCGCGATGAGTTCGCTGCTGCCGCGGGCGATCCACGAGTCCGGCCACCGGTTCACGTTCCTGACCCGCGACCTGCACCACTACCTGCGCTCGGCGCCGTCGCACCCGCACCCGTTGCTGGCGGCGGACAACGTCCTCACCACCGAGACCAACGACGTGCCGTCCCTGCTGTCCTTCGTGGAGCGGGCGCACGACCTGCTGGCGTTCGACGGCGTGATCTCCTCCTGCGACTACTACCTGTCCACGGTGGCCGAGGTCGCCGCGCACCTCGGCCTGCCCGGCTCGGACCCGCGCGCCGTCGAACGCGCCTACCGCAAGGACCTCACCCGCACGACCACCTCGGCGGCCGGGGTGCCCGGGCCGCGCTTCGCCCTGGCCGAGGACTGGGCGGGCACCGCGAAGGCCGCCGCCGGGCTGGGCTACCCGCTGGTGGTCAAGCCGGTCGACCTGTGCGCCGGGATGGGGGTGCGCGAGGTGCGGGACGAGGCCGGTCTGCGCGAGGCGTTCCTGGCCCTGGAGGCGTTCCCGGTCAACGCCCGCGGCCAGGAGCGGGTGCCGACGGTGCTGCTGGAGGAGCTGCTCGTCGGTCCCGAGGTGAGCGTGGAGACGGTGACCGAAGCCGGCACGACCCACGTGATCGGGGTGACCGACAAGAGCCTCGCCGGCCGGCCGTGGTTCGTGGAGAGCGGCCACATGTTCCCCGCCGCGCTGGGCGACGCCGACCGGGACGCCGCCGTCGACACCGCCGTGACCGCGATCGGGGCGCTGGGCCTGGAGCACGGGGTGGCGCACACCGAGGTCAAGCTGACCGCCGACGGCCCGCGGCTCATCGAGGTCAACCCGCGGCCGGCGGGCAACCGGATCACCGAGCTGGTCCGCCGCGTCACCGGGATCGACCTGCCGTCGGTGTTCACCGAGCTGGCCGTCGGCGGGCAACCCGACCTGCGGGCGCGCGAGACCGGCGTGCGCAGCGCGGCCATCTCGTTCCTGCTGCCCCCGCGCGCCGGGGTGGTGGCGGGGATCGACGGCGTCGAGGCACTGGCCACCGACGCAGACGTGGTCGACTGGGCCGTCAAGCCCGCCGGGCACCGCGCCGGCGAGCCGACCAGCAACAACAGCTACCTCGGGCACGTCATGGTCACC
>NZ_JBFAAX010000213.1:0-9541 GCF_040639995.1 Actinosynnema sp. NPDC023658
CCGCCGAGATCGGGTGCGACGCGACACCGCTGCCGTGGGGCCGGTTCCTGCACCGGTCGCCCACGAGGTAGCCGCACCACCCCGGCGCGCGACCCGCGTCGGGCCCTTCCCTGCAAAGGACCCGCCATGCGCAAGTTGTTGTCCGGCCTGGGCGTCGCCGCCCTCGCCGCCGTCACCCTCACCGCACCGGCGCACGCCGAGGGCGCGGTGCTGCACGCCGGTTCGGCCACCGCCGTGCCCGGCAGCTACGTCGTGAAGCTCAAGGACGCGTCCGTGGCCGCCGAGCTGACCGGGCAGGTCGCCCGGTTCGGCGGGCAGGTCACCCGCTCCTACCCCTCGTTCGGCGGCTTCGCGGTGTCGCTCACCGCCCGGGAGGCCCGCCGGTTGGCCGCCGACCCGGCGGTGGAGTACGTCGAGCAGGACCAACTGGTGCGGGCGTACACCACCCAGCTCAACGCGCCGTTCGGGCTGGACCGGATCGACCAGCGCGCACTGCCCGTCGACGGCAGGTACAGCTACACGTCGACCGGCGCGACCACCCGCGCGTACCTGATCGACACGGGCATCCGGCCCACGCACACCGAGATCGCGGGCCGCACGTGCGCCGGCTACGACGCCGTCGACAACGACACCGTGCCGCAGGACGACAACGGGCACGGCACGGCCCTCGCGTCCCTCATCGCCGGCCGCACGAACGGCGTCGCGAAGCAGGCCCTGGTGTGCGGCGTGCGGGTGCTCAACGGCTCCGGCAGCGGCACGACCTCGGGCGTCATCGCGGGCATCGACTGGGTCGCGCGCAACCACGTCAAGCCCGCCTCGGCCAACCTCAGCCTGGGCGGCGCGGCGTCGACCGCGGTGGACGACGCGGTGCGCCGGCTGATCGCCTCGGGCGTGACGGCGTCGGTCACGGCGGGTGGCAGCAACGCCGACGTGGCGAACTACTCGCCCGCCCGCGTGGCCGAGGCGCTCACGTCCGGGTCGTCCACCAGGACCGACACCCGGGCGTCGTTCTCCAACTACGGCCCGCTGGTCGACGTCTACGCCCCCGGCGTCAGCATCACGGTCGCGTGGAACACCGGGGACACCGCGACCAACACGCTCAGCGGCACGTCCCTCTCGACCGCGTACGTGACCGGCGTGACGCTGCGGTACCTCCAGTTCAACCCGGCCGCGACGCCGGCGCAGGTGCACGCGGCGGTCGTCTCCGAGGCCACGCCGCTGTCGTGGGGCCGGCTCCTGTACTGGTCGCCCTCCCGCTGATCCCGGGCGCGCAGGTGAGCCGGCCGCGCCGGTGATCCGGGCGCGCTGACCCCGGGCCGGCCTACTGGTCGGCGAGCTGGACCGACGGGGCGAGTTCGTGGCGCATCACGAGCTCGCCCCCGTCCACCTCCCCGGTGTCGGTGAAGCCGAACGCCGCGTACAGGCCGCGGGCCACCGCGTTGCCGGGCACCACGCTCAGCACGAGTTCGGTGCGACCCTCGGCGCGGGCCACCTCCGCGATCGCGGCCAGGCCCTTGCGCCCCAACCCGCGGCCCTGCGCGCGGCGGTCGACCATGAACCTCACGATGTGCAGCGCGTCCGGCCGGTCGCGCTCCAGGAGGGTGAAGCCCACCAGCTCCGATCCGCTGAACAGCGCAAGCGGCTGCAACTTCGGGCGGTGGATCCAGGCGTCCGCGATCGACCTCAGGTTCGTCGCGACGAACGCCCGCTGCTCCTCGTGGACCTCCAGGGCGATGACGGCCCGGTAGTTGGCCTCGTCGACGGGTTCCAAGCGCATGTCCGGACGGTAGCGCCGCAGTCGCGCAACCGCTCCCGGATTACGGGAAACCGCAGGTCAGGAAGATTCTTCACGCTGGAGGTTTAACTGGCAATTGTTCACACTTTCGCATGAACGTCCTGGTTGCTTACGTTGTGACTGTCAGCGAGGGCAAGGTGGCCCAACGTCACCCCCGAGCCCTGCACGCTCCTCGGGGTGGAGTCGAGGTCACCGTTCGAAGAACGGAATCCGCATGCGACAGTCACGACAGGTCCGGTTCCTGGCCGGGGTCGGGGCGACGGCGCTCGTCGTCACCGCGTCCTCCCTGTTGGCCGCCCCGGCGCAGGCCGCCGAGGGCGAGATCCGCGCCGCCGACGCCACCCACAAGGTTCAGGACCACTTCATCGTCAAGCTCAAGGACGGCTCGTCCGCGTCCGCCGAGCGCCTGGCGGGCCAGTACGGCGGCAAGGTCGACACCGTGTTCCGCAGCGCGATCAACGGCTTCGCCGTGTCGCTGCCCGAGGCGGCGGCCAAGCGGCTCGCGGCGAACCCGGCCGTGGAGTACGTCGAGCAGGACCAGGTCTTCAGCATCCAGACCACCCAGAGCAACCCGCCGTCGTGGGGCCTGGACCGCATCGACCAGGCCAGCCTGCCGCTGAACTCGTCGTACAGCTACACCTCGACCGGCGCGGGCGTGAACGTCTACATCATCGACACCGGTCTGCGGGTCACCCACAGCACGTTCGGCGGCCGGGCGCGCAACGGCTACGACGCGGTCGAGAACGACAGCGTCGCGCAGGACGGCAACGGCCACGGCACGCACGTCGCGGGCACCATCGCGGGCAGCCAGTACGGCGTCGCCAAGGGCGCGACCGTGTACGGCGTGCGCGTGCTCAACAACCAGGGCAGCGGCACCACCGCCGACGTGGTCGAGGGCATCGACTGGGTGACCAACAACCACGTCAAGCCGGCCGTGGCCAACATGAGCCTCGGTGGCGGCGTGTCCACCACGATCGACTCGGCCGTGAGCCGCTCGATCGCGGCGGGCGTCACCTACGCCATCGCGGCGGGCAACAGCAACGCCAACGCCTCCAACTACTCCCCGGCCCGCGTGGCCGCGGCCATCACGGTGGGCGCGACCACCAACACCGACGCCCGCGCCAGCTACTCGAACTACGGCTCGGTGCTGGACATCTTCGCGCCGGGCTCGTCGATCACCTCGGCGTGGAACACCAGTGACACGGCCACCAACACCATCAGCGGCACCTCCATGGCGACCCCGCACGTCGCCGGTGCCGCCGCCCGCTACCTGCAGAACAACCGCTCGGCCACGCCGGCGCAGGTGTCGAGCTACCTCACCGGCCAGGCCACCGCGAACAAGGTGACCAGCCCCGGTACCGGTTCCCCGAACCGGCTGCTCTTCCTCTCGCCCAACGCCTGATCCGCGCACCACGTGAGTGAGCTGGGGCCGTCCTCCGGGGCGGCCCCGGCCGCGTTTCCCGGCACCTACTCCTTCTCGACCGACTTCAGCGTGATCGGCCGCACGGGCTTGCCGTCGCCCTCACCGAGCCCCGAGCCGGGCACGACGCCCGCCGCCGCGACCTCGTCGATCACGTCCATGCCCTTGGTGACCCGGCCCATGATCGGGTAGTCCGGGTCGAGCGCGCTGTCGCGGTGGACGATGAAGAACTGGCTGCCGTTGGTGCCCGGACTGCCCTGGTTGGCCACGGCCACCACGCCCCGCGCGTACTCGCCCGGCACCGCATCCGGGTCGTCGAACTTGTAGCCCGCGCTGCCCCGCCCGGTGCCCGTGGCGTCACCGCACTGGAGCACGAACAGCCCGCTCACGGTGAGCCGGTGGCACGACGTGCCGTCGAAGAACCCCTGCTCCGCGAGGCTGCCGAAGCTGTGCACCGAGCACGGCGCGCTCGCCGCGTCGAACTCGAACTCCAGGGCGCCCCGGTCGGTGTCCACGGTGAACCGGACCGTGCCGTCGGCGCGGACGTCCCGCCCGGACGGCGGGTCGACGTCCTTGTCGGGCGTGTCGCCGTTCCCGGTGAACGCGCACGTCGTGGTCGGGCCGCTCGTCGTCTCCTCCGCCGCGGCGGGACCGGCCAGGGGAGCGCCCGGCACCGTCGTGGTGCAGGCGGAGGCCGACAGGGCGACCAGGGCGATGAGGGCGCGGACGAGCGGGCGTCGAGGCACGCGGTGATCCTAAGGTGATCACCCGACCGGGCCCCGGCCGCCGGCGACGGCAAACCTGGTGGCGGGGGGTGCGGGGTCGTTGGCTAGCCTTGACGACCAGCAGTCAGTCGAGCTAGGCCCCCAGTTGGGTTGACACCGAGGAGAGCAGTTCCCGTGATGCGCACGCACGAGGCCGGGAAGCTCCGCGCCGAGCACGCCGGGCAGTCCGTCACCCTGACCGGGTGGGTTGCCCGCAGGCGCGATCACGGCGGCGTGATCTTCATCGACTTCCGGGACGCCTCCGGCGTGGCGCAGGTCGTCTTCCGCGAGGGCGAGATGGCCGAGCGCGCGCACAAGCTGCGCTCCGAGTTCGTGATCAAGGTCGTCGGCGACGTGACCCGCCGCCCCGAGGGCAGCGAGAACCCGGACCTGCCCACCGGTGCGATCGAGGTCTACGCCAGCGAGCTGGAGGTGCTCAACGAGTCCGCGCCGCTGCCGTTCCAGCTGGACGAGCACCTGGAGGTCGGTGAGGAGGCGCGGCTGCGCCACCGCTACCTCGACCTGCGCCGCAGCGGACCGGCCAAGGCCATGCGGCTGCGCAGCGAGGCCAACCGGATCGCCCGCGAGGTGCTGCACGCGGAGGACTTCGTCGAGGTCGAGACCCCGACCCTGACCCGCTCGACGCCGGAGGGCGCGCGCGACTTCCTGGTGCCCGCGCGCCTGCGCCCCGGCTCCTGGTACGCGCTGCCGCAGTCCCCGCAGCTGTTCAAGCAGCTGCTGATGGTCGGCGGCCTGGAGCGGTACTACCAGATCGCCCGCTGCTACCGCGACGAGGACTTCCGCGCCGACCGGCAGCCCGAGTTCACCCAGCTCGACATCGAGATGAGCTTCGTCGAGCAGGACGACGTGATCGCCCTCGGCGAGAAGATCGTCAGCGCGCTGTGGAAGGACCTGGCCGACCACGAGATCGCCCGGCCGTTCCGCCGCATCTCCTACGCCGAGGCGATGGCCAAGTACGGCACCGACAAGCCGGACCTGCGCTTCGACCTGGAGCTCACCGAGCTGACCGAGTACTTCAAGGACACTCCGTTCCGGGTGTTCCAGGCGCAGTACGTGGGCGCGGTCGTCATGCCCGGCGGCGCGTCCCAGCCCCGCCGCACGCTCGACGCGTGGCAGGAGTGGGCCAAGCAGCGCGGGGCCAAGGGCCTGGCGTACGTCCTGGTCAACGAGGACGGCACGCTCGGCGGCCCGGTCGCCAAGAACCTGTCCGACGCCGAGCGCGACGGCCTGGCCAAGGCGGTGGGAGCGAACCCGGGTGACTGCGTGTTCTTCGGCGCGGGCGACCCGGACGGCGCGCGGGCCCTGCTCGGCGCGGCCCGCGTGGAGATCGCGCACCGGGTCGGCCTGATCGACGAGAACGCCTGGTCGTTCGTGTGGGTCGTCGACTTCCCGATGTTCGAGGCGGTCGACAAGATCGGTGACGACGTCGCGGTGGGCAGCGGCAAGTGGACCGCCCTGCACCACGCGTTCACCTCGCCCACGCCGGAGTGGGTCGACCGGTTCGAGTCCGACCCGGGCAACGCGCTGGCCTACGCCTACGACATCGTCTGCAACGGCAACGAGATCGGCGGCGGGTCGATCCGTATCCACCGCGCCGACGTGCAGCAGCGGGCGTTCCAGGTCATGGGCATCACGCCCGAGGAGGCGCAGGAGAAGTTCGGCTTCCTGCTCGACGCGTTCAAGTACGGCGCACCGCCGCACGGCGGCATCGCGTTCGGCTGGGACCGCATCGCCATGCTGCTCGGCGGGTACGACTCGATCCGCGAGGTGATCGCGTTCCCGAAGAGCGGCGGCGGCTACGACCCGCTGACCGCCGCGCCCGCGCCGATCACCCCGCAGCAGCGCAAGGAGGCGGGCGTCGACTTCAAGCCCGCCCCCGCTGCGGAGAAGCCGGCGCAGTAGCACCGTGCTGCACCTGCGGGCCATCTGCCCGGTCGAACGCACCGAGGCGGTGCTCGCGGCGCTGAAGCAGAACCCCGGCGTCACGCACGTCGTGGTGCTGCGCGGCGCGGCCGTCGACCCCGCGGGTGACGTGGTGGAGGCCGACCTCGCGCGGGAGGCCACCGACGCGGTGGTGGCCTCCCTGTGCGAGCTGGGCGTCGACCGGGACGGCGGCGTCACGCTGGAGCAGATCGACACCGCCCTGTCCGACGCGGCCGACCGCGCCGAGGAGGCCGCGCCGGGCGAGGCGGCCGACGCCGTGGTGTGGGAGGAGCTGCTGGCCCGCACCGGCGAGGAGTCGCGGCTCAACGCCACGTTCCTGTCGTTCCTGACCATCGCGTGCCTGCTCGCGGCGGTCGGCGTGGTGACGAACTCACCGATCACCATCGTCGGCGCGATGGTCGTCGGACCGGAGTTCGGCCCGCTCGCCG
Organism: Actinosynnema sp. NPDC023658; assembly: GCF_040639995.1. Lineage (NCBI taxonomy): Bacteria > Bacillati > Actinomycetota > Actinomycetes > Pseudonocardiales > Pseudonocardiaceae > Actinosynnema > Actinosynnema sp. NPDC023658. Next base: position 6,373 of record NZ_JBFAAX010000213.1, read on the forward strand.
CGATCGCCGTCGGGCTGGTGCTGCGGCGCTGGGACCTGGTGCGACGGGCCGCGCTGGGGTTGGCGATCGGGTTCCCGGTGGCCATGGCGATCACCGCGGGCGCGGCGTTCGCGGGCTCCTACACCGACCTGTTCAACCGGGACATGGTGCTGACCGCGCACGAGGTCGACTTCGTGTTCCAGGTCGGCCCGTTCTCGTTGATCGTGGCGCTGCTCGCCGGCGCGGCCGGGATGCTCTCGATGACGTCGGCGAAGTCGGCGGCGCTCGTCGGGGTGTTCATTTCGGTCACCACCGTGCCCGCGGCGGGCTACGCGGCGGTCGCCGCCGTTCTCGCCGAGTGGGACATATGCCTCCGATCGGTTGCGCAGCTCGCGGTGAACCTCGTCGGCATCGTGGCGGCAGCGGCGCTGGTCCTGGCGTTGCGCAACCGCCGCGGCCAGGCGCGCAACCTCGGTCGGCCCCTCGCGAACGGTTGACCGGGCCGGGTTTTCCACAAAAGGTGGTAACCAGCGGCCCGTGAGCACTACCGTCACGGTGCCCGGACGAGTTCTGTCAGGTCGGTCGCCACCGGGAGTAGGGTCGGAGGGGATGAGCGTGGAGATCACCGCCGGCCCGCAGGACATCGACGACGCTGCCCCCTCCGCACTGGACGACGCGGTGGCAGCGGCCGAGTCGGTGTTGAGCCGCCGGTTCGGTGCACCGGTTCGACTGGCCGACCCCGAGGACCTCGGGGGTGCCGGCCGGTCGGTGGTCGCGCGCGTCCGGGTGGCCCACACCCCGTTCTCCCTGCCCCGCACGCTGGTGCTCAAGCGCTACCCGTCGCGGGTGGCCGACCGCGACCCGTTCGCGCACGAGGTGGTGAGCCACAAGCTGCTCACCGCGCTGCCGTCCGAGGAACGCCTCACGCCCGAGCTCGTGGCGCAGGACAACGCCAAGCGGCTGGTGATCCTCGAGGACCTGGGCAAGGCCCCTCGGCTGGCCGAGAAGCTGCTGGGCTCGGACGCCCGCGCCGCCGAGCGCGGCCTGCTGTCGTGGGCGCACGCCATGGGGCGGCTGCACGCGACGACCGCCGGGCGTGACGCGGACTTCGACGCGCTGATGCGCCGCCAGGGCAGCCAGTGCTGCGCCGACCCGATCGTGGTGGACGTGCACACGGCGCTGGCGGGGTTGCCGGGGTTGCTCGTTGAATCGTTGGAAGTGGACACGCCGGACTCGGTGCGCGCGTTCGCCGAGCAGGCCGTGCGCGGGTTCGTCACCTCCCGCCGGCGGGCGTTCAGCCCGTCCACGTCGTGCCCGGACAACCACCTCGTGACCAGCAGGGGCGTCCGGTTCCTCGACTTCGAGGGCGGGTGCGTGCGCGACATCGTGTTCGACGCGGCGTGCCTGCGGGTGCCGTTCCCGTCGTGCTGGTGCGCCTACGGGCTGCCCGCCGGCATGTCCGAGGCGATGGTCGCGGCGTGGCGGGCCGAGGTGTCGTCGGTCTGGCCCGACCTGGACGACGACGCGGTGTTCCTGCCCCGGTTGCTGGAGGCCCAGCTGCTGTGGGTGTGGCTGGGCACGTGGCGCGGCCTGCCGGGGCTGGGCTCGGCGCTGCCGTCCGGGCACCGGCCGCTGGACTCGCCGCCGCGCGTGGTCGTGCTGACCTCGCGGTGGGTGCGGCTGCGGTCCGACGCGCTGGCGGCGGGCGTCAAGCACGTGGCCGCGCACGCCGACGAGGTCATCTCGGCGCTGGTGTCGCGGTACGGGGAGAGCGCCGCGGAACTGCCGCTGTACCCGGCCTTCCGATAGCGTTCGGCTGGTCGTCCCCGGCGCGTCACGTCGCTGCGCGAGGGTCTTCCGCGTGGCCAAGACGGTGCGCAGCCTGGTTGTCCTGGGCGACTCGACGACGGTGGGCGTGGGCGATCCCGTGCCCGGCGGGTGGCGGGGCGTCGGTCCGCTGCTCGCGGCGGCGCTGCCCCACGCGCGGTACCTGAACGCCTCGGTCACCGGAGCGCGGGTCGCGTCGGTGAGGTACGGGCAACTGCCCCGCGTCCTGCCCGAGCGGCCGGACGCGGCCGTGCTGCTGGTGGGCATGAACGACGCGTTGCGGTCGGACTTCGACCCCCGGCGGCTGCACGTCGACCTGGACGCGGTCGTCGGCGCGCTGGTCGCGGCCGGGTCGACCGTCGTCACGGTGCGGTTCCACGACCACAGCCGGGTGTTCCGGCTGCCCGGTGCGCTGGGCCGGGCGCTGCGGGCCCGGATCGCGGAGCTGAGCGGCGTCGTCGACGCGGTCGTGCGGCGGCACGGGGTGGAGTGCGTCGACCTCGACCTGGTGGAGGGCGCGTACTCGGCGGGGACCTGGGCGGTGGACCGGCTGCACCCGTCGGAGGCCGGGCACCGGCTGCTCGCGGCGGCCTTCGCCGAGCGGTTGGCGCGCGCCGGGTGCGAGGTGCCGGGGGAGGTGTCGCCGGTCTGCACGGGCGGGATCCGGGTGACGCCGTTGCACCACGTCGCCTGGTTGGTGGTCAAGGGCATCCCGTGGCTGTGGCGGCGCGGCGGCGACCTGCTGCCCCACGCCGCCGCGATCGTGTACCGGTCCTGGACGGGCCGCCCGGAACCCGCCCGGCACACCACCGACCCCGGTCTCGACCGCGCCGGGACCGGGGTGGTGGCCGCGTCGACCACCGCCCCGGCGGGGTGGCGTCAGCGCAGGTCGTAGACGTTCGACTGGCCGATCGTCACGGACTCGTAGTTCGCCTCGACCCACTCGCTGATCTCGTCGCCGCCGCCGGCCATCCCGCCGCCCCGGCCGCCGGAGACGAAGTAGCCGATCCGACCCTCCGCCACGTACCGCTCGAACTCCTCCAGCGTCGGCGCGGGGTCGCCGCCGCTCCAGCCGCCGATGCCGATCACGGCCTTCCCCGAGGCCAGCGACAGGCTCGCCGCGCCCTGCGCGCTGACCGTCGCGGCGGCCCACGTGCCGGTGGTGTTCTTGAGCAGGTCGATCAGCTCGCCGGAGACCTCGCCCATCGGGCCGTCCATGCGGCCGGCCTGGTCCGAGTAGGAGGGGGGACCGGACATCGGGATCGAGCCGCTGTGCGGGGTGGCTGCGGTGGCCACGCGGATCGCGGCCGTGGAGAGCTGCGGGGTGACGAGCGCCTGTGCCGCGTCCCGGCGTGCGCCCATC
>NZ_JBFAAX010000214.1:0-9525 GCF_040639995.1 Actinosynnema sp. NPDC023658
CGCGTCAAGGGGGCCGTTCCAGCCCAGGGTGCGGTGGGGAGGGAAGTGCCCCCTTGACACGCGCGGTTGGGCGTAGCCAGGTCGGCGGGATGACACGAAGCCCTTGGGTGTGGGGAAGCGGGCACATTCGGGGGGAGAGAGAGTCCGCGAGTCAGTCGTCGGGGAGGCCCCAGGTGCCCTTGGGAGGGGCGGGGGACGGGGTGGCGGTCTGGTCGGTTGTGGGTGGGGTGCCGCCGATGAAGCGGATCAGGGAGTTGTCGTGCTCGACCCGGCCGGGGAACGGGTCGCCGGCGGTCAGCCTGGTGAGGGCGGCCACGGGTAGTTCGGTGTGGGAGGCGACCAGGACGAAGTTGCCGAACCTCCGTCCCCGGAACACCGCGGGCTCGGCCATCACGCACACGTGGGGGAAGACGGTGTGCACGGTGGCAGCTTGGGCCTTGGCGAACGCCAGCTTGCCGCCGTCACCGATGTTCGCCGCGTAGATGCCGCCCGCGCGGAGCGTGCGCGACGCCAGCTCCACGAACTCGACGGACGTGAGGTGGGCGGGGGTGCGGGCGCCGGCGAACACGTCGGTCACGACGAGGTCGAAGGTGTCCTCCGGCGCTTTCGACAGCACGGCTCGCGCGTCGCCGTTGCGGATGCGCAGGCGCCAGTTCCGGTCCAGGGGGAGGACGCCCCGGACCAGGTCGATCAGCGCCGCGTCGATCTCCACGACCTGCTGGCTGGACCGCGGGCGCGTGGTGGCGATGTAGCGGGGGAGGGTCAGGGCTCCTCCGCCCAGGTGCAGGGCGCGGATCGGCTCGCTGCCGGGCGCGACCAGGTCCGCGACGTGGCCGAGCCTGCGCAGGTACTCGAACTCCAGGTGCGCCGGGTCGTCCAGGTCGACGTGGGACTGCGGGGTGCCGTTCAGGCGCAGCATCCACGCCCGCGGCACGTCCGGGTCCGGGATCAGCTCCGCGATGCCCGAGTCGACCTCACGGCTGATGGTCTCGTCGGCTTTCCGGATCCGTCCCACGCGATGATTATCCAGGCAGGGACTGCGTGCGGCGCTTCCGGTCCGCCGGCCTGCCCAGCCGCTCGGCGGTGCCCTGCAACGGCCCGAGCGCGGCGGCCAGGACGCGGATCGACTCGTCGAGTTGGCCGGTGGTCTCCGCGAGCGCCGTGATCCTCGGCTCCAGCTCGCGCAGCCGGTGCTGCACCGACTCCACCTGGTGCAGCGCCTCGGGCATCTCGTTGGCCAGGAACGTGGCCAGCTGCTCCAGCCGTTCGAGCGTGCCCCGCAGCTCCGCGACCTGCGTCAACGGTGTCAGCTTCTCCAGCGCGTCGGCTATCCGCGGCAGCGCGAGCACGCCCGAGACCAGGCCGGTGGCGACACGGGTGGTGATGCCCAACACGGTCCGCAGCATGTCGGTACGGTACCGATCGGTGCCGGTTCCGGCGGCTCGTGTAGCCCGATGGGTGGGCTCGCCGCACGTCGCTAAGCTGCGCAGTCGTGCAGATCGCCGCAGACGTACTCACCGCGCTGGTCGCGGTCATCCACCTCTACATCGTCGTGCTGGAGATGTTCCTCTGGAACACGCCGCGCGGCCGTGCCGCGTTCGGCACGACGCCGGAGTTCGCCGCCGAGTCGAAGGTGCTGGCCGCCAACCAGGGCCTGTACAACGGGTTCCTGGCCGCCGGGTTGATCTTCGCGCTGATCGCGCGGGGGACGACGGGGTTCGCGTTCGCGGTCTTCTTCCTGATCTGCGTGATCGTGGCGGGCCTGTACGGCGCGGCCACGGTCAGTCGTCGGATCCTCCTCGTGCAGGCCGTGCCCGCCGCGATCGCGTTGCTGCTGGTGCTGCTGGCCCGGTAGGCGGACGCCGCCACGGGCCCTTGGCCGGGTCGTAGCCGGTGCGCAGGTCTCCGCTGACGCGGGTCGGGCGGGGGGTCGGTTCCGAGGGAGTGGGGTCGGGGGTGTCCGCGGTGGGGATCGGTTCGCGGCCGGCGACCCAGGCGGCCAGGGCGGTGGTGATGGGCACGGCGGCCACCAGGCCGATGCTGCCCACCAGGGTCCGGACCACTTCCTGCGCCACCTCCTGCGCGGTGAGGATCTCGCCCAGGGTCCGGCCCGACAGCGAGAACGCCAGCAGGAGGGGCAGCGCCGCGCCGGCGTAAGCCATGACCAGGGTGTTCACCACGGAGGCCAGGTGGTCGCGGCCGATGCGGGAGCCCGCCGCGTAGAGGTCGCGGAACCCGAGTGACGGGTTGGCGCGGCGCAGCTCCCAGACCGCGCTGGTCTGCGTCACGGTCACGTCGTCCAGCACGCCGAGCGCGCCGATGATCGTGCCGGCCAGCAGGAGGCCGCGGGTGTCGATGCCGTGCCCGAGGAGCGACACCAGGTTCGCCGTCTCCGGGTCCAGGCCGGTCAGCTTGCCGAACGCGGAGAACAGCGCGCCGAGCACGCCGATCAGGGCGAGGCTCACCAGGGTGCCCACCACGGCCGTCGAGGTGCGGGCGGAGAGGCCGTGGGTCAGGTACAGGACGATGAACATGATCAACCCGGCACCGACCACGGCGACGGTCAGCGGGCTCTCGCCGGCCAGGATCGCGGGCAGCACGAACAGCACCAGCACCACGAAGCTCAGCACCAGCGCGCCCAGCGCCGCCAACCCCTGCCAGCGGCCGAGCAGCAGCACGGCCGCCGCGAACAGGACGGCGAGCAGCAGCAACGGCACGTCGCGCTGGAAGTCGGCCAGCTGGTAGGACGTGCTGTCGTTCGGGTTGCCCCCGCCGAAGGACAGCACCACGGCGTCACCGACGGCGAACGTCGGCGTGCCCGGCTGGTCCGGCACGGGGATCCGGACCTCCCGCCCGGACGCCGCGCCGTCGCTCATCCGCACGGTCACCAGCACGCACCCCGTGGCGCCGGGGTCGGTCGACTCCGGACCGCACCCGCCCTTGGCGGTGGCCGTCACGTCACCGCGCACCGGCACCTGCGCCAACCCGGCGGCGGCGCCGGTGCGCTGTTCGTGCCCGAACGGGTACAGCAGCAGCACGCCGACCGCGGTCGCCAGCACCAGCGGCAGCAGGAGAACCAGCAGCAGCTTGCGGACCGGTCGGGACGCGGGCTCGGAGGGGCCGTGCCCGTGTCCGTGTCCGTGGGCTGCGATCAGGTCCTTGGCGCGCACGGCGCACATACTGCCCGGCTACGGTCGGTGTCCGCATGCCGGACAGTTCGGTGCACGCCTCGGGGTGCCTCCGGCCACCGCGAGGCCGTCGGTGCCACGCTCGCCGCGTGACCACGAACTGGACACCCATCCACGGCCGGACCTTCGAGCCGGTCCCGTACCGACCCGCCCGGATGCCGGTCGACGAATCCCTGCGCACGGCCGCCGACCTGCGGGCCCGGATGCAGGAGCGCCGCACGGTGCGCATGTTCTCCCCCGACCCCGTGCCCGAGCAGGTGGTGCTCGACGCCATCGCGGTCGCCTCCACCGCACCGAGCGGAGCCCACCAGCAGCCCTGGACGTTCGTGCTGGTCAGGGATGCCGAGGTGCGGCGGCGCATCCGGGAGGCGGCCGAGCACGAGGAACGCGTCTCGTACGCGGGCAGGCTGGGCGAGGAGTGGCTGGACGCCCTGCGCCCCCTCGGCACGGACGACGTCAAGCCGCACCTGACCGAAGCGCCGGTGCTGGTGGTCGTGTTCCAGCAGCGGTACTACCTGGAGCCCGACGGCACCCGTCGCAAGCACTACTACGTGGACGAGTCGGTGGGCATCGCGGTCGGCATGCTGCTGTCCGCGCTGCACCTGTCCGGGCTCGCCGCGCTCACCCACACGCCCTCACCGATGAAGTTCCTCGGGGAGGTGCTGGGCCGTCCGCGCAACGAGAAGGCGTTCGCGGTGATCCCGATCGGCTACCCGGCCGACGACTGCGTGGTGCCCGACCTGGTCCGCAAGTCACTCGACCAGGTGGTCGTGACGGTCTGAGGGGCGAGCGGGTCCGCGTACCGGAAGTGCGCGGCGACCGCCTCCTCGCAGGCCTCCAGGGCCTGTCGCAGCCGCTGGTCCGATGACCCCGTGACCAGCCGCCACGGCACGCCCCGCTCGGTCAGGCCCGCCCGGAACAGCTCGGTCATCCAGTCGCGCAGGTGCTCGCCGTCCCGCCACCCGTCCTGCTCGAACGGCACGCCGACGTGGTCGGTCAGCAGGTAGAGGGCGGGGCGGTGGGCGTCCGGCGCGATGTCCGGGTGCGGCGCACCGAGGTACCGGTGGCCCCACACGGTCGCCGCCCACGGGTCGTTGTCGCACACGAGGACCGGTCCGTCCACCGCCGCGTCGGCCAGCTCCTGCTGCTTGCGGGCGACGTCCTGGAAGTCGCCCACGGTCCACACGAGACGGTCGGCGGTGGTTTCGGGGTCGAACGCGCGGGCGGCGGCCAGCTTCAGCTCGGTGTGCTCGCGCCCGTACTCCGGCACCCAGGGCGCGTCCAGGGCCGCCGCGAGGTGGCGTGAGAGCGTGGTGGTGCCCGTGCTCTCCGCGCCGAGCACGACGATCCGCGCGCACAGCCCGACCCTGGTGGCCGGTGCGAGGTGCGCCCACTGGCCGCGCGGGTCGCGCCGGACCTCCGTGCCGGAGATCGGGTGCGTCGTCCGCTCGTGGTCGACCAGCACGTGCCGGGCGCCCAGCCTCTTGGCCATCTCGTCGCCGTAGTGCTCGCTGGAGAACACCGCGTCGACCGCCGCCGACGCCGGGTCGCCGTCCAGGATGGCCCGGCGCGCGAGCACCGCCCGCGCCACGCCCATGTGCAGCTCCCACACGGTGTCGCTGTGGAAGTCCATCTCGTGGTCGTCGACGTCCCCGAGCACGACGAGACCGGGGGTGCCCGCGTGCTCGGCGCGCAGCCACGCGACCCGGTCCGCGACCGGGATGGACTCCGCGCTCGACGCCAGCACGGTCACGGTGGTGCGCCTGCTGCGCGCTGCGGCGGTGCGGATCAGGTGGTGGTGCCCGGCGTGCGGCGGGTAGAACTTGCCGAGCACCAGCGCGTGGTCGAAGTCGGTCACGCGGCGACCCTCTCGTCCTCGCGCAACGCCTTCGTCCAGTTGCGCAGCCCGAGCACGCACAGGGCCAGGAACCCGACGTAGAGGATCGCGGTGAGCCACAGGTCCTTGTAGGCGTACAGCGGAACGTAGATCACGTCCGCGGCGATCCACAGCCACCAGCACTCGACCTTCTTGCGGGTCTGCCCCCAGGTGGCCAGCAGCGAGAGCACGGTGGTCACCGAGTCCGCCCAGGGCACGGTCGAGTTGCTGAACGTGATCAGCACCCACCACAGCACGGCGGTGCCCACCACGCCGGCCGCGAGGAGCCACCACCACTGCTCGCGGGACGTGCGGCTGACGGGCAGCGGCGTGTGCTCCGCGCCGCCGCGCAGCCACGCCCACCAGCCGTACAGCGCGAGGGCGACGTAGACGACCTGGAGGCCCGAGTCGGCGTACAGGCCGTTGGCCGCGAACAGCACGAGGAAGGCGAGGTTGTTCAGGATGCCGATCGGCCAGTTCCAGGCGTTCTGCCGGGCCACCAGCCACACGCAGAGCGCGCCGGTCACGAAACCGGCGATCTCGCCCCAGCTCGTGCCCACGCCGGCGAAGGTGAACGCGATGGTGTTGAAGGGCCACAGGATGACGTCCAGCACAGGCACTCCGTTTGACCGTTGATCGAACACGTGTTCGAATGTGGACATGCGATGGGACGGGCAGAAGGACGGGGCGGACCCCAGGCAGGCTCTGCCGGGCTTGCCGGGGCTGGTGCGCAGCGTACGAACTCCCGACTTCGCCGACGTCGTGTTCCACGAGGTGAACGCCAAGTCCGTGATGAACAAGGTGCCCGGCGACGGGTTGCCGTTCGGCTGGACGATCAACCCCTACCGCGGCTGCACGCACGGCTGCACGTACTGCCTGACCGGTGACACGCCCGTGCTGCTCGCGGACGGCCGCACCAAGCCCATCGCGGACCTGTCCGTGGGCGAGGAGGTGTTCGGCACGTCGGAGGGCCGGTTCGCGGTCACCCGCGTGCAGGCGCTGTGGAAGACCTCCAAGCCCGCGTACCGGCTGACGTTGAGCGACGGCACGCAGGTCGTGGCGGGCGGCGACCACCGGTTCCTCACCGACGAGGGCTGGAAGCACGTCACGCCGGGTCGGTGCGACGACTTCGAGGAGCGGCCGTTCCTGGTCAAGGGCGCGCGGTTGGTCGGGACGGGCCGGTTCGCCTCGGCGCCGGCGCACGTCGCGGACTACCGGGCGGGCTACCTGTGGGGCGCGGTGCGCGGCGGCCTGCCCGGCCACCCGGACGTGCTGGCGCGGGTGCGCGAGTTCGCCGGCGGCCGGGTGCCGCGCGAGAACGAGCTGGTCGAGTGGCCGACCACGCCGGGGGAGGACTGGACGAAGGGGTTCCTGGCGGGCCTGTTCGACGCGCGTGGCAGCTCCACCGGCGGCGAGCTGGTCATGTCCAGTTCGGACAGCGCGGTGTTCGAGGCGGCGGTGCTGGCGTTGATGCGGCTGCGCGTGGCGCACGTGGTCGAGGTGCGCGGGGTGCGGGTCGTCGGTGACCTGGCCGAGCGGCTGCGGTTCCTGCACCTGATCGGCCCGGCGATCCCGCGCGGCAACGCGGTCGAGGGCATGGCGGTGCCCGTGACGTCCAAGTTGACCGTGGTCGCGGTGGAGTCGCTGGGCGCGACCCGGACGTTGTACGACATCACCACCGGCACCGGGGACTTCGTGGCCAACGGCCTGGTCAGCCACAACTGCTTCGCCCGCAACACGCACACCTACCTCGACCTGGACGCCGGGCGCGACTTCGACACCCAGGTGGTGGTCAAGGTCAACGCGGTGGAGGTGCTCAAGCGGCAGCTCCGGTCCCCGCGCTGGCGGCGCGAGCACGTGGCGATGGGCACCAACACCGACCCCTACCAGCGGGCCGAGGGCCGGTACGCGCTGATGCCGGGCATCATCACGGCGCTGGCCGACTCGGGCACGCCGTTCTCCATCCTGACCAAGGGCACCGTGCTGGCGCGCGACCTCCCGCTGCTGGCGCGGGCCGCGTCGTCGGTGCCGGTGGGCATCGGGGTGTCGCTCGCGCTGCTGGACCGCGAGCTGCAGTCCGTGCTGGAACCGGGCACGCCCAGCCCTCAGGCGAGGTTGGAGCTGGTCCGGCGGGTCCGTGACGCGGGGTTGCCGTGCGGGGTGTTCATCGCGCCCGTGCTGCCGAAGCTGACCGACTCGGAGGAGCAGCTGGACGCGCTGCTGGCCTCGGTCGCGGCGACCGGCGCCACCGGGGTCACGGTCCTGCCGCTGCACCTGCGGCCGGGCGCGCGGGAGTGGTTCGCCCGGTGGCTGGTGCGGGAACGGCCGGACCTGGCCGACGACTACCGGCGGCTGTACGCGCGGGGGTCCTACGTGGACGCCCGGTACCGGCGGTGGTTGGCGGCGCGCATCGGACCGCTGCTGGCGCGGCACGGCCTGGAAGCGCGCGGCAAGCGCGACGCGGTCGGCGTGCCCGGCGACGACGAGGGCGTGTGGCCGGAGGGCAGCCTCCCCTCCTCGGCCCCGGCGGCCCCGGTCGTCCAGGAACAGCTGACGCTCCTCTGAGCCGCCTGGGACCGGCGAGCCGGGCGTCCGGGGCACTAGGCTCGGCCGATGAGGGTGATCGTGTTCGGGGCCACCGGCATGGTGGGGCAGGGCGTGCTGCGCGAGTGCCTGCTCGACCCGGACGTGACGGCCGTCCTCGCGGTCGGGCGCGGCGCCACGGGCGCGTCCGACCCGAAGCTGACCGAGCTGGTCCACCGCGACTTCACCGACTTCACCGCGGTGGCCGACCGCCTCACCGGCTACGACGCGTGCTTCTACTGCCTGGGCGTGTCCTCGGTCGGCATGGCGCCGCAGGACTACGAGCGCATCACCTACGACTACACGCTCGCCGCCGCACGGGTGCTCGCGCGGGTGAACCCCGGGTCGACGTTCGTCTACGTCTCCGGCGCGGGCACCGACGCGCACGGCCGCGCCAGGTGGGCGCGGGTCAAGGGGCGCACCGAGGACGACGTGATCGCGTTGCCCCTCGACGGCTACGCCTTCCGCCCCGGCTTCATCCAGCCGCTGCACGGCGTCAGGTCGAAGGTCCGCTGGTACCGGGGCCTGTACGCGGTGGTCCGGCCGCTGTACCCGGTGCTGTCGCGCCTGCTGCCCCGGTACACGACGACCACCGCGCAGCTGGGAAGGGCGATGCTCGCGGTGGCGAAGCGGGGCGCACCGGTCCGGCGGCTCGGCAGCGTGGAGATCAACGCCCTCTAGCGCACCGCCTGCGGGAACGCCAGCACGCGGTCCGGGTCGTAGCGGCGGGCGACGGCGCGCAGGCGGCGCAGGTTGTGCCGGTACGACGTCGTGGCCCACTCCTCCTGCTCGGGGTCGAGGTAGTTGACGTACGTGCCGGTGCCGATCAGGTCCGCCAACGCCGACTGCGCCTCGTCCACCTCGCGGGTGACCTGGTCCGGCGGCAGGTCACCGACGGTGCCGAAGACCTCGACGGACGTCGGTGCGCCGCGGTGCGGGTAGGCCGTGTCGGTGGGCGACAGCCGGTCGATCGCGCCACCGAGCGCACCGATGATCAGCAGCGCGCTGCCCTTGCCGCGGACCGTGCCCGCCACCGCCGCCGGGTCGTCCCACAGGCCGTCGGAGATGCGCGAGGACGCCCGGAAGGCGTTGCGGGCCGGTTGGCCGCCGGTCATGATCGCCGTCGCGGTCGGGTAGTCGACCTCGCCGTGTTCGAGGGGACCGTCGACGCCCAGCCGGGCCAGCTCCGCGAGCAGGGGTCCTTCCGGGCCGACCGCGCAGCCGATCAGCTCCACCGAACCGTCCGGCGCGACCACGCAGGTGCTCGACACGTGGTCGGGGAGCGCGGCGCTCCACGGCTGCCACGCGCCGAGCACGTCCGCCGCCGACCCCGCCGGGCACCGGATGCGGAACACGGTCAGCACCTCCGGCGCGGGGGCGGTGGCGAACTCGAACGACGTGACCACGCCGTAGTTGCCCCCACCGCCGCCGCGCAGCGCCCAGAACAGGTCCGGCTCGCGGTCGTCCGAGGCCGTGACCAGTCTGCTGTCCACGGTGACCACGCGGGCGGCTCGCAGCCAGTCGCACGTGAGGCCGTACGTGCGTTGCACCCAGCCGAGGCCGCCGCCCAGGGTGAGGCCGGCGATGCCCACGGACGGGCAGTTGCCCAGCGGCAGGCAGCGGCCGGCCGCGGCGAGCGCCGCGTAGACGTCACCGAGGCGGGCGCCCGCGCCGACCACGGCGGTACCGTCGGGCCGCACCTCGATGCCGGCCATCGGCGCGAGGTCCACCACCAGGCCCTCGTGCGGGGTGGAGTAGGCGGCGTAGCTGTGCCCGCCGCTGCGCGCCGCCACCCGCAGGTCGGACCGGCGGGCCTCCTCCAGGCAGCGCTGGACGTCCTCGGGCCGGGTGCAGCGGGCGATGGCGGCCGGCCGGTGG
>NZ_JBFAAX010000215.1:0-9517 GCF_040639995.1 Actinosynnema sp. NPDC023658
GGGTTCCAACACGCGCGGCGCGATGACTGGTCGACCACTCACGGCGGCCACGAGAGGCGTTCAGTAGTGAGGTGTCGCGATCGGCCCCGGCGCGACGGCCACCACCCGCACGCCGCGCGGCGCGTACTGGACGGCCCAGCTGCGGGTCAGGGACTCCAGGGCCGACTTCAGCGCCGCGTACAGCTCGCCGCCCGGCATCGGCCAGCCCCGCTGACCGATGGCCGTGCTGACGTTGACCACCACGCCCCGCGTCCGCTCCAGGTGCGGCAGGGCGGCTCGGACCAGGCCGACCGGGGCGAGCAGGTTCGTGGTGACCAGGCCGTCCCCGGTCGTCACGGCGGCGTTGTTGACCAGCACGTCGAGGCGGCCGAACGCGTCCAAGGCTGCCCCGACCACCCGGTCCGCGTCCGCGACGTCGGCGGTGAAGGGGTGGATGGTCGGCAGGTCGGCGGCGGTCTCGGCCACCGTCGACGCCGTGCGTCCGACGGCCAGCACGGACGCGCCCTGCGCGGCGAAGGCGCGTGCCGCGGCGCGACCGATCCCCGTGCCGGCACCCGTGACCACCACTGCTTTCCCGGTGAAGATCGTCATGGGTGCCGAACGTAGGGCTTCACGTCCGCGTGAAGGTCAAGCCGTGTCCTCGCGGGTCTCCAGCACGACCCGGCGGGAGCCGAGGGGCGCGTCGAGGGTGACGTTGACCGGCACGAAGCCCAGTTCCTGCGTGCACGCGACCCCGCTGGGCGGCACGTGGTAGGTGGTCACGAGGGTGATCAGGACCTGGTCGCCGGACTGGGCGGTGACCTCGGCGCTCGCCGTCTTGCAGCCGCCCGCCGTGCCGATGACCTGCACCGTGCGACCGTCGGCCGACGTGGAGACGTGCGGGTCGTAGGTGTCCGAGAGCGTGCCGTGGTCGATCTGGGCGTCCGGGACCTCCGTGGGTCCGCCTTCCAGGGGCGCGGCGCTGGGCTGCGTGATCGGGGCGGTGGGCTGCGCCTGGTCGGTCGACCCGCCAGGGGATGACAACGTTGTCGGAGCAGCTGACGAGGTTGTCGTCGTCGTGGCGGTGGTGGTGGTCGACTGACCGAACGGGGCGGTGTCGGTGCTGCTGCACCCCGCGAGCGCGAGCAGGCCGAGGGCGAGAGCGACCTTGACGTTCCTCATAGCTGGAGGACGGTACTCGGGGCCCGTTCGGTTGCAGGGGGATGCCCGGCCGACCTGGGGGCCGGTCGGCCGGGCACCGGGTCTACTTCTGGTCCTGCCGGGTGGTGAGGACGACCGTGCGGTCACCGAGGGGCGCGTCGAGCTTCGTGGTCAGCGGCGGGTAGCGGATGTCCATCGTGCAGACCTGCTGGTCGGTGGGCGTGGTCTCGACCATCACCACCTTCACCTGCTGGGCGTTCTGCTCCGCGATCTCGACGCTGGCCTTGCCGCAGCCGGCTTCCTGGGCGATGACGCCCAGCACGCTGCCGTCACCCTCGGTCCACGTGGTGGTGGGGGTGCCTTCGGGGATGCTGCTCGCGTCGATCCGGTCCTTGGGCACCTCCTTGCCGCCCTCCGGGACCGGGCTCTCGAACTCCGGTTCCTCGCCGGCGGTGGTGGTCGGCGCGGCCGACGTGGTGAGCGTCGGTCCGCCGGCGCCCGGACCGACGGGCGTGGACGTTGCGCAGGCGGCGAGCGCGACCAGCAGCACTCCCGCGCCGATAGCGGTTCCCAGGCTTCTCATGTGCTGAGGACGGACCCGCCCCTCCCCCGGGTTGCCCACCGTTCTTCACAGTTACCCGTTCGAGTGACCCGAGAGTCCTACCTCCAGAACGCGAGAGTCCTACCTCCACACGCCGAGAGTCCTACGTTCACGACGCCTGAGTTCAACGCTCGGCGCACGGCCGGGCCGTTCTGAGCGTTGAACTCACGGTGTCTGGACGTAGGACTCTCGCGTCGTGAAGGTAGGACTCTCGCGTTTGCGGAGGTTAATCCGGCAGGGTGGACTTCAGGGTGGTGATGGCGTGGCGGAGGGCGGACAGGCGGGCCGGGGAGGCGAGGCCCGCGTGGTAGAGGTGGAACTCCTGGACGCCCGCCTCGGCGTAGGCCAGCCACTCGTCGAGCAGCTCGTCGCCGTCGGCCGGTTTCGGGGGCAGGGCCGTGACGTAGGCGGCGGTGGGCACGGAGGGGGCCTCGGCACGCAACGCGCGGATCGCGGGCACGGACGCGTCCACGCCCGGCCAGCACGTCACGGTCAGCACGTCGACATCGGCGTCGACTCCCCCGGCGACCGTGGCGAACGGGCCGGTGCCCCACGGGTCGGCCGTCGCGTGCGCGGCGATGCGCGTGGACGGCGAGGTCGACCTGATCAGACCGACCAGCTCCCGCCGCAGCGAGCGCGAGATGTCCGTGCGGGTCGAACGCACCGACTCGGCCCGGTCGCCCAGGGCCTCCTCGACACTGGCCGCACCGCCGTCGACCCCCGCGCGGACGAGCGCGCGCAGCCCGTCCACGTCGTCGTAACGCCCCGAGCAAGCCCCGCAGAAGCACAACGACAGCAGCTTCTGCTGCACGGCCGTCCAGTCCGCGCCGTCGGTCTTCTCGTGGTGCCCGCCGTGGAAGAACCCGAGCGGCCCGCACGCCTCCAGCACGATCCCGTCCGGCCGGCCCAGTTCGAGCACCTCGGACACCAGCGTCCGGGTGTAGGAGACCACGTCGTCGTTCGACGGGCACAGCGCGTACGGGTACCGGTCCCCGAAAGCGTTGCGCACCACCAGGTCCGGGTTCGCGTCGCCCAGCCGGCTGCTGTGCGTCAGCACGGTCCACGCGTACACCGGCAACCCGGCCGCGCGCAGGGCGTCGGACGCCTCGCCGTAGGAGTCGTCACCGTCCATCCAGGATGGTGCGGCGGGAGCCAACCGCTCGTCCCGCCACACCTCCTCCCGCACGGGCAGGTAGAACGCCGCGTGCCGCGCGTCCACCATCCGGTGGGACGGGTGGAACGGCGTCGCGGCCCGCACCGTGTGGTAGGACGCGGCGAGTGCCACCGCGTCCACACCCAACGACGCGACCCGTTCGACAGCGGACGGGTCGCCTGCGACATCCCAGGGGTACAAGTGCGCGACGGTGGTCACCACCGGGGGCGCTTCCTCTCGTAGGACGGATCGTGCTCCTGCATGTAACCGGTGTCGTCGCGCTGCACGAGGCCGCACGTCCGGTAGTTCTCCGCGAGCCGGGCCAGCGCGTCGCGGTCCAGCTCGACGCCCAGACCGGGCGTGGTCGGCACCGGCACCGCGCCGTCCACGAACGTGAACGGCGTCGTGATCACGTCGTCGGCGGCGTTCCACGGGTAGTGCGTGTCGCACGCGTAGTTCAGGTTCGGCGTGGCGGCGGCGAGGTGCGTCATCGCGGCCAGGCTGATGCCCAGGTGCGAGTTGGAGTGCATGGAGAGGCCGATGCCGAACGTCCGGCAGATCCCGGCCAGCTCCTTGGACCGCGACAGCCCGCCCCAGTAGTGGTGGTCGGAGAGGATGACCTGCACCGCGCCCACCTCCACCGACCTCGGGATGTGCTCGAACGCGATCACGCACATGTTCGTCGCCAACGGCATCGGCGCGCGGGCCGCGACCTGCGCCATGCCGTCGATCTCCGGCGCCGGGTCCTCCAGGTACTCGACCACGCCGTCGAGCTCCGCGGCGACCTTGAGCGACGTCTCCGGCGTCCACGCGGCGTTCGGGTCCAGCCGGAGCGGGTGGTCGGGGAACGCCTCGCGCAGCGCGCGGATCGCCTCGACCTCCTGGTCGGGCGGGTACACGCCGCCCTTGAGCTTGATCGACCCGAACCCGTGCCGCCCGATCAGCAGCCGGGCCTGCTCGACGATGCCCGCCGGGTCCAGCGCCTCGCCGAACTCGTCGGGTTCCGCGCCGGGGTGCCCGGCCCACTTGTAGAACAGGTAGGCGCTGTACGGGACGGCGTCGCGCACCGCGCCGCCGAGCAGGTCGCTCACCGGTCGGCCGAGGGCCTTGCCGCGGATGTCCCAGGTCGGCACCTCGAACGCCGAGAACACGCGGTCCACAGTGGACTCGACGGTCAGCGGGCCGGTCAGCCCGTGCCGGTCGGAGCCCGCCTCGCCGCCGAGCGCCGTCGCGATCCGGGCGTGCATCTCGTTCAGCGCGTGCACGTCCAGGCCCACCAGGGCGGGTGCGGCGGTGCGCATCCGGTTGAGGTGGCCGATGTCGCCGTAGCTCTCCCCGAGGCCGGTGATCCCCTCGTCGGTGTGCACCTCCACGATGGTGCGCAGCGCCCACGGCTCGTGGACGCCGACCGAGTTCAGCAGCGGCGGGTCGCGGAAGGCGACGGGCGTGATGGTGATGTCGGTGATCTTCATGCGGCGAGGCTCCGACCTGCCGCGACGACCTTCTCCAGCTCCGCGAGGTGCTCGGGGGTCGGGTCCAGCAGCGGCGGCCGGACGCCGCCCACGTCGAGCCCGGTGGCCCGCACCGCCGCCTTGATCAGCGACACCGCGTACCCCGGCACCTTGTCCCGCAGCTCCACCAGGGGCTTGTAGAACTCCATCAGGTACCGGTTGACCAACGCGCCGTCACCGTCGTGCACGGCGCGGTAGAAGCCGAGCGAGATCTCCGGCGCGAAGCAGAACACCGCCGAGGAGTACAGGTCCACGCCGATGCCCCGGTACGCGGGCACGGTGAGCTCGGCCGTCGGCAGGCCGTTGAAGAACTGGAACGGCTTGTCGACCGCCGCGCGCACCGCGAGCACGATGCGGTGCAGCAGGTCGATGTCACCGAGCCCGTCCTTGAACCCGACCACGGTCGGCAGCGACGCGACCTCGACCGCCGTCTCCGGCGTGAACAGCGCGTTGTTGCGCTGGTAGACGATCAGCGACAGGTCCGACGCGTCCGCGACCTCGGTCACGTACCGCACCAGGCCCTTGGCCGGGCTGGCCACCAGGTACGGCGGCAGCAGCAGCAAGCCGTCCGCACCGGCGCCTCGGGCGTCCCGGGCGATCTGCTTGGCCACCGGCAGCGGACCGCCCACACCGCAGAACACCGGCACCCGCCCGGCGGCCGCCCGCACCGCGACGGTCACCGCGCACTCGACCTCCGACGGCTCCAACGCGTGGAACTCGCCGGTGCCGCAGGCGACGAACACACCGCCCGCGCCCGCCGCCACCCCGCGTTCGACGTGCTCGGCCAACACGCCCTCGGCGAGCCGACCGTTCGCGTCGAACGGCGTCACCGGGAAGAACAGCACCCCATCCAGTTGCATACCCAGACCTTCATCCCTTGATCGCTCCGGTGGTGATCCCACGCAGGAAGGACTTTGCGGCGACTGGCACGCGAGCAGGCTCGGCGCCGGCGCGTGCATGGCGGTCACCGTGCGGTCCGCCGAGCGCGGGCGGGCACGGGGAGCGGCGGATCCGCGGGAGAGATCCCCGGCCTCCCCGTGTCGTGCGCGGTCTCCGCCGCGCCCCGACCAGCGGGGCGACGACGGGCAGCACCGCTGCCCGACCGCGGTTTTCCCCGTGCGTCAGCGCACAGGCGGCGAACACGCTGACGACGAGGTGGAGCAGCAGGGGTTCATCGGCGCTGATGAGCGAGTCCCCGCCGACGTGGCACCGGTTCCGGTGCGCTTTCCGCGGCACGCCGGGGCGTCCGCGCGGTGCGGCCGCGGGTCGGGCGCTGTCGCCCGGTGGAGGTCCCGCGGTCGCGGTGGTCGATCCCGTGGGGCGACCCCGACGGGGCCGCCCCACGAGGTGGGAAGCGACGGCACCGCCGCCACTAGCCGTCGCCCCCACGTCCAGGGCGGTGTCGACCGCTGTCACCTGGCCACCCTGTGTGACGGGCGGGCCCAAGTCCAGGTTTTGCGCAAACCCGGCCGTTCTGGGGAATTCACCGGTTCGGAGGAGGCCGCCGAGCCGGCGGGGTCTGGTGCGGAGCGGAGCCGGTCACCGGGGGAAGCGGTGCCGGACCTCGTGGCGCGGCGTGGCCCCACCGAGGCGCGCGGGCCGCTTTCCGGGCGGCGCGCGGGTGCGCCGGAGCGCGGGCACCCGCAGGTCGGGTGCATGACAGGACCCTCGACGGCCACTGCGGCGACGGCCGTGGCGCACCGGCGGGAGGGTGTCATGGACGGTGGCTCCTGTTCACAACCGTGCTGTTCATATACGTGAATCGGGGTCGTACTTGTGAACGTGTTGGGCGGACTGTAAGAATCGGCGCAGCGACGTGTCAAGTGCGTGTTGCCGGAACGTTTCCCCGTGGAGGACTTGGTGACTGGACCCGCGTCACCCGCCCGGCCGAACGCGGTCAAGTCGGCCGATCGGACTGTGGAACTGCTCGAAGTGCTGTCGTCGTCGGACCGCCCGCTGACCCTGACCGAGCTGCACCGCGAGCTGAGCTACCCGAAGTCGAGCCTCTACATGCTGTTGCAGACGCTCGTCGCCCGCGGCTGGGTGGAGCTCGACCCGTCCCGCGGCACCTACGGCATCGGCGTGCGCGCCCTGCTGGTCGGCACGTCGTACCTCGACCACGACCCGGTGGTGCAGGTCGCCATCCGCGTCATGGAGCAGGTGCGCCGGGAGATCAACGAGACGGTCCACCTGGCCCGCCTCGACGGCGCCGACGTGGTGTACCTGGCCAGCCGCGAGTCGGAGCACCACCTGCGCGTGGTGTCCCGCGTCGGACGCCGGCTGCCGGCCCACGCCACGTCGCTGGGCAAGGCGCTGCTCGCCGCCCGCGCGCCCGGCGAGGTCGACGCGATCCTGCCCGCCCGGCTGACGCCGCTGACGCCGAACACCATCGTCGAGCGCCCGGCGCTGCACGCCCAGCTCGCGGGGTTCCGCGCGATCGGGTACGCCCACGAGCGCGAGGAGAACACGCCCGGCCTGGGCTGCTTCGCCGTCGCACTGCCCTACCGCAACCCGGTGCTCGACGCGATGAGCTGCTCGGTGCCGCTGGGCAGGCTCGACCCCGACCACGAGCGCCAGGTCGTCGAGGCGCTGCTGCACGCCGCCCGCACCATCACCGAACTGCTGCGCCAGTTCGGCCGCTGACCCCCGTTCAGATCCGAAAGGGCTCGACGTGACCGAACGAATCCTGATCACCGGCGCCGCCGGCGTGGTGGGCACGCTCATGCGCACCCGACTGGCCGCGCCGGACCGGACCCTGCGCCTGCTGGACATCGCGCCGCTGCCGGCCGCGGCCGGCGGTGAGCGGGTCGAGCTGCTCACGGCTTCGGTGACCGACCAGGCCGCGATGGAGGAGGCGTGCGCGGACGTCGACGCGGTGATCCACCTCGGCGGGCACAGCCTGGAGCGGCCGTGGGCGGAGATCCTGGACGTCAACATCAACGGCACGCACGTGGTGCTGGAGGCGGCGCGGCGGGCCGGGGTGTCGCGGGTCGTGCTCGCCAGCTCCAACCACGCGGTCGGGTACCACGAGCGGTCGGCCGGTGAGGCGGGCGACTACCTGTTCCCGAAGCCGGACACGTACTACGGCGTGAGCAAGGTGGCCTTGGAGGCGTTGGGCAGCCTGTACGCGTCGCGGTACGGGATGGACGTCATCGCGGTCCGGATCGGGTCGTGCTTCGAGAAGCCGCGTGACGCGCGGATGCTGTCGACCTGGCTGTCGCCCGACGACGGCGCGCGGCTGTTCGAGGCGTGCCTCGCGACGCCGTCGCCCGGGTTCCGGGTGGTGTGGGGCGTCTCGGACAACACCCGCCGGTGGTTCTCGCTGGGCGAGGCGGAGGCGTTGGGCTACAAGTCCGAGGACGACTCGGAGGTGTTCGCGGAGGAGATCCTGGCGGCGGGCGAGCCCGCGGCCGACTCGCCGGCGATGGCGTACCTGGGCGGCGTGTGGTGCACCCCCGAGTTCGACACCGCGGTGAAGGAGGCCGGCCGGTGACCGACGGCCAGGCGCGTGACGGGCAGGCGGGCGAGGTGCAGGTGGGCGACGTGCAGGTGGGCGACGTGCAGGGCGGTGGCGTGCGGGTGAACGGCGTGCAGGGGTACGACCCGCGGACCGGCGAGCCGGTCGGGGCACCGGTGCCCGAGGCGTCCGACGTCGAGGTCGACGCGCTGGCGCGGGCGGGTGCGGCGGCGTTCCCGTCGTGGGCCGCGCTCCCGGCGGCCGAGCGGGCCTCGGTGCTCGACGCCGTGGCCGACGCGCTGGACGCGTCGTCGTCCGCGCTGGTGGAGGTCGCGGACGCGGAGACGGCGCTGGGCGTGCCCCGGTTGACCACGGAGCTGAAGCGGACCACGAACCAGCTGCGGTTGTTCGGCGAGGTGCTGCGCGAGGGCAGCTACGTCGAGGCGACGCTGGACTCGGCCAACCCCGACATCATCCCGCCGCGGCCGGTGCTGCGGCGGATGCTCCGTCCACTGGGGACGGTCGGCGTGTTCTCCGCGTCGAACTTCCCGTTCGCGTTCTCGGTGGCGGGCGGTGACACGGCGTCCGCCCTGGCCTCGGGCTGCACGGTGGTCGTGAAGGCGCACCCGTCGCACCCCCGCACGTCCCACGAGACGGCGCGGATCGTGGAGTCCGTCGTGCCCGCGGGGGTGTTCGGCATCGTGCACGGCCAGCAGGCCGGCGTGGCGCTGGTCGAGCACCCCGCGATCAAGGCGGTCGGCTTCACCGGTTCCACCGCGGGCGGGCGGGCCCTGTTCGACCTGGCCAACTCCCGGCCCGACCCGATCCCGTTCTACGGCGAGCTGGGCAGCGTCAACCCGACCGTGGTCCTGCCGGACGCCGCCGCCGCGCGGCCCGAGGGGTTCGCGGCGGAGTTCGTCGGCTCGCTGACGCTCGGCGTGGGCCAGTTCTGCACCAACCCCGGCCTGCTGTTCGCGCCGGCGGACCTGGTGCCCGCCCTGGCCGACGCCGTGACGGCGGCCGTGGGCGGCCCGATGCTCAACGAGCGCATGTGCGACTCGTACCGCTCGGGCACCGAGGGCCTGGCCTCGTCGGGACTGGCGGAGCTGGTCGCCCGCGGCACCGCGTCCGGCGAGGGCTGGAGCGTCGAGCCGCGCCTGTTCCAGGTGTCGCTGGAGACGTTCGCGGAGAACCTGGAGAAGCTGACCGAGGAGCACTTCGGCCCGGCGGGCGTCGTGGTCACCTACACCGACCCGGCCGACCTGGAGGCCGTCCTCCCCCGCCTGCCCGGCACGCTCACCGGCACCGTGCACGCCGCCGAGTCCGAGCACGACGAGGCGGGACGGGTGGCGGAGGCGCTGCGGCCGGTCGTGGGACGGCTGATCTTCAACGGCTGGCCGACCGGTGTCGCGGTGGCCTGGGGCATGCACCACGGCGGGCCGTGGCCGGCCACCACCAGCCCGCTGCACACGTCCGTCGGCGCGACCTCGATCCGGCGGTGGCTGGCGCCGGTGAGCTACCAGTCGTGGCCGGACGGGCTGCTGCCCGCCGAGCTGCGCGACGGCAACCCGCTGGGCATCCCGCGCCGGGTGGACGGCGTGCTGGGCGTCCACTGACCGATCCGGTGCCGGACGGGGCCGACCGCGCACGGCGGC
>NZ_JBFAAX010000216.1:0-9484 GCF_040639995.1 Actinosynnema sp. NPDC023658
CCGGTGGCGTTGGGGTGGAACGACTCCGCCAGGCGGAACAGGGAGAACGAGTTGATCCACGAGAGTCCTACGTTCACGCGTCGAGAGTCCTACGTTCACAGCACCTGAATTCAACGCTCAGCGCACGCTGGACCGCCGTGAGCGTTGTACTCAGGGTGTCTGAACGTAGGACTCTCGCGTTGTGAACGTAGGAGCGTTATTCAGAAGGTCACCAGCCTTGGCGGTAGTACTCGAGGGTGGTGACGATGCGGATGAGGGTGGGGAGTTCGGTCAGGCGGGCGCGGTAGCCGGTGGCGAGGATTTTCCATGCCTTGAGGTGGGCGATGGCGTGTTCGACGGCGGCGCGGATGCTGCTGACGCTGGTGTTCCAGGTTTTGTCGGCGGGGGTGTGGCGCTTGTGGCCGGGGCGTTTGCGGCGGGGGCGGATGGTGGGGGTGCCCTGGTAGCCCAGGTCGGCGACGACCTGGTGGTGGGCCAACAGGTCGGCCAGGCCGGTGAGGGTGTAGGCGGTCTTGTCGTGGGCGCGGCCCTCGACCGGGTCGGACACGGCGAGCAGGGTGCCGTCCAGGGTGGCCAGGACCTGCACGGTCACGCCGGATTGTCGGTGTTTGGCGTTGTAGTTGGCCTTGCGGTGGGTGGCGTGGTCGTGGGTGGGGATCAGTGTTCCGTCGACCAGCACGACCCGGCCGGACAGTGCCTCGGGCAGGGGTGGGGTGTGCGGGCACAGCACCTGTCCGATCAGCGGCGCGATCCGCCGGAAGACGCGGGAGACGGTGGGTTGGGAGACGCCGAACCAGTCCGCGACCACGGTCTGGGGCAGGTTCTGGCGTAACAGCACGAGCGTGAGCAGCACCGACCGGTACAGGCCCAGCGCCGCTGGGCGTCCCACCCGCCGGTCCGGCGATCCCAGGACCTGGTGGATCCGGGCGACCAGCTCCTGGGTCTGATCATGGTCGAGCCCGGTCGTAGACTGGTAGCGCAACAGCCCCGCCTCGTGGTTGGTCGAGCTTCTGTGAGAGGAAACCGACCCTACCCAGACGGGGCTGTTGCGCTACCACCCCAAGATCAACCTTATGAATAACGCTCTAGGACTCTCGCGTTGTGGAGGTAGGACTCTCGCGCGGTCGGGGTTAGCCGAGGGTGCGGCCGCCGTCGGCGAAGAGGATCTCGCCGTGGACGTAGCTGGAACGAGGTGAGGCCAGGAAGACGATGGCCTCCGCGATCTCGCGCGCCGACGCCGCGCGGCCGATCGGGGACTGCCGACCCACGGACGCCACCGTGTCCGGGTTGAGGGCGAGCGCGCGCTCGGTCTCCGTCGCACCCGGCGCGATGGCGTTGACCCGCACCCCCGTGCCGCGGAACTCCACGGCCCACGTCCGCGTCAACGCCTCCAGCGCCGCCTTCGTCGCCGCGTACACCGCCCCTCCCGCCACCGGCATGACGGTGATCGACGACGACACGTTCACCACGCTCCCCCGACCGCGGGCCGCCATCGCCGGCAGCAGCGCGGCGGTCAGGAAGAACGGCGCGCGCACGTTCACGTCGAACAGCTGCCCGAAGGTCTCCACGTCCTGCTCCGCGGTCGACGCGAACG
Source organism: Actinosynnema sp. NPDC023658 (assembly GCF_040639995.1). Classification (NCBI taxonomy): domain Bacteria; kingdom Bacillati; phylum Actinomycetota; class Actinomycetes; order Pseudonocardiales; family Pseudonocardiaceae; genus Actinosynnema; species Actinosynnema sp. NPDC023658. The sequence goes on from NZ_JBFAAX010000216.1 coordinate 1,595, forward strand.
GGAAGATGCCCGCGTTGTTCACCAGCACGTCCACCTCGCCCACGGCCTCGGCCAGTTCGCGCACCGAGCCCAGGTCCGCCATGTCGGCCGCGATGAACTTCGCCCGCCCGCCCTCGGCCTCGATGGCCGTCACGGTCTCCGCACCGCGCGCCGCGTCCCGCCCCGTCACGACCACCGTCGCACCGCCGAGCGCCAGCAGCCGCGCGGCCTCCCGGCCGATGCCCGCCGTGCTGCCGGTGACCAGTGCGACCTGTCCGTCGAACTCCATGTTCCCCACCCCGTTCGATGTTCGGTGAACATAGAACAACGTACCCGCGCTCGTTCGAGGTTCGCGAAACATCGAACGACTAGACTGGGAGACGTGCGCCACGCCGACTCCAACCCCGACGTCGACCGGCTGACGCTGACCGACGTCCTGGCGGCCCTCAGCGATCCCCTCCGGGTCGGCCTGGTCCGCCTGCTCGCGGACGGCGAGGAGCACACCTTCGGGCAGTTCACCGCCCCGGTCGCCAAGTCCACGCTCAGCCACCACCAGAAGGTGCTCAACACCGCCGGCCTGACCTGGCGGCGCGACGAGGGCACCCGCTGCTTCATCCGGCTGCGCCGCGAGGACGTCGACGCCCGCTTCCCGAACCTGCTCGACACCGTGCTCGCCGCCGCCGACCACTATGACGTCGGCGGCCACGTCACCAGCGACGTCCAGGACGCAGGCGACGGCACCACCGACGCCCACGGCACCGCGGGGTGCTGACCGGACGCCGGTCCACGACCCCGGCACCGCCGGCAGGATGACCCGCGTGAGCAGGGGCCTGCAGTACTTCGCCGCGTGGTCGGTGTCGACCGCGATCGCGGTGGCGCTGTCCTGGCTGGGCATCCGGTTCGTGCTGGACGCCGGAGCGCCCGAACGGCCGCGCGTCGTCGCCGGGCCCACGCAGTCGTCGGCCATCGCCACGACGACGACCACCACCGTCGCCGCGACCACCACCACGACGACCACGGTCGCGGTGATCGCGACGGTCGCACCGACCACGACGGTCCCGACCACCACGACGACGACCGCGCCGCCGCTGCCGTCGGAGAACGGCACGTGGACCGAGCAGAACGGCGAACGGGTCTACCTGCGCAGCTTCACCCTGCGCGGCGGGGTGGCCGCCATCCGCTTCTCGGCCGACGACATGGAACCCATCTCCGCCACACCGCGCCAGGGCTTCGCCGCGACCGTCGAACAACCCGCGGACGCCGTCGTGGTCGAGTTCACGGGCGCGGGCCACCGGTCCCGGCTCGAAGCGACCTGGGTGGGCGGGCCGCAGTGGCGGATCGTGGAGTCCGGCTAGCCCGCGATCACACCGCCGAACGGGCCCGGCATCGGCTCAAGCCAGCGCGACCTCCGCGCACAGCCACACCAGCGCGAGAACCTGGCTGGCTCGTGGGCTCGCTCCTGCGAGACGTCATCGTCGTTCTCGGTCGCGGTGTGGTGCACGATGATCCGCTGCGGCGCGCGGTCCACCGGGGACGGGGTTTCGAGAAGCGGCCGGGCACCCCGCTCGGCGCACGGCTCGATGCGCCGCCGGACGGCCGGGTTCGGCCAAGTGGTCGCGCCCAGCCCCACCAAGGCTCCCACCCCGAGCACCAACGCACGTCTGCCCAACACCGCTCCCCCTATTCGTCAGCCGGCAGTGGATCACGGTCGACCCGACGGGCCGGTCTCGTCCCACTGTCCACACCGTCACCCGTTCGCGGGCGGTATTCCACCCGTTAGCGATCGGGTGGTTCGATCACGGTCATGACGCACCCCGACGAACCCCACCGCGACGACCTCTCCGGCCGGCTGAACTGGCTGCGAGCCGGCGTCCTCGGGGCGAACGACGGCATCGTGTCCACCGCCGGCCTCGTGGTGGGCGTCGCGGGCGCCACCACCGACCGCACCGCCATCCTCGCCGCGGGCGTCGCCGGGCTCGTCGCCGGCTCGCTGTCGATGGCGGGCGGCGAGTACGTCTCGGTCAGCACCCAGCGGGACACCGAGAAGGCCGCCCTCCGGCTGGAGGCCCGCGAGCTGCGCGAGATGCCCGAGGAGGAGGAGCGCGAGCTCGCCGCGATCTACCAGGACAAGGGGTTGTCCGCGGAGCTGGCCGCCCAGGTGGCCCGTGAGCTGACCGAGCGGGACGCCCTGCGCGCCCACGCGGAGGCCGAGCTCCAGATCGACCCGGACAACCTGACGAGCCCGTGGCAGGCCGCGTGGGCGTCGCTGGTGGCGTTCGCGGTCGGCGCGCTGATCCCGCTGATCGCGATCGTGCTGCCGCCGGTCCCGTGGCGGGTGTGGACGTGCGTGGTGGCCGTGCTGGTCGGCCTGGTGCTCACCGGCGTGGTCAGCGCCCGGCTGGGGTCGAGCCGCACGAGCCGCGCGGTGCGGCGGAACGTGGTGGTCGGGTCGCTCACGATGGTCGTCACCTACTACGTCGGTCTCCTGTTCGGAGTAACGGTCGGCTGACGTGATCACCCTCCGCACACGCCCTCCGCGACGACTCGGAAGAAGTTGCCACTCGGAGGTGTGAGGTACGCAAAGTGCGGGTACTCGGCGTCTGACTTGTCGACGTTGAGCGCGACAAGCCCGGACTGGAGGTGCCTGCCGTGACCCACCCGCCCACATCCCTGCCGATCCTGCGTGGCGAGAAGGCCGAACGCCGGGTCTGGGCCCTGCTGTCCGCCCTGTTCGCGCTGGTCTCGGGCGTCAACGCGATCCTCGCGGTGAGCGAGGCGGCCTGGTGGCACGCCGCCGTCGCGACCTTGTGCCTCGTCGTCGCCGTGTGCTGCGCGAGAGTGGCCAGAAGGCCCTGAAACTGACTTCACTCGCCACTGAAGGTTCGAAAATTCGCGAAACTCTGGTCCGACCGGGTGTACCCCGTTGGTAGGAACGGCGTCAAGTAGGGGTGTGATTCACCACGACGCCCTGTCGGACTAGAGCCATAACCGCAAATTCACACTATCGTCACAAGACCCCGGCAATCCCGGTGCACCGCCAAGCTCGCGACGCGGCCCCATCCGGCCGCCAAGCGCGCGCACGAGGAAGTGCAGTTCTCCCGCACAACGGAGTGCGGTCCCCACGCCGATGATCTCTCGGGCGTGGATCCACAGCCAGTACCTGCAGGCCGAGTTGTCCGCGTAAAGCCGCGCGCGGGCGTTCGGCCGTCTCCGTATGCCCGGACGACGCCACGGGAGGGCCCGTTGTGACCCACCACCAGCCGCAAGGCCTTTACGACCCGCAGTACGAGCACGACGCCTGCGGTGTCGCGTTCGTCGCTGACCTGGCCGGTCGCAGGAATCACGCGATCGTCAGCCAGGCACTGGTCGCGCTGCGCAACCTCGAACACCGGGGTGCCCGCGGCGCGGAGCCCGAAACCGGTGACGGTGCGGGAATCCTGATCCAGGTGCCCGACGCGTTCTACCGCGAGGTCGTCGGCTTCCCGCTGCCCGAGCCCGGCGGCTACGCGGTCGGTACCGCGTTCCTCCCCCAGGAGGGCCAGGACGAGGTCAGGGCCGAGATCGAGCGCATCGCCGCCGAGGAGGGCGCGACCGTCCTCGGGTGGCGCGAGCTGCCGGTGGACCCCGAGCACGTCGGTCCGACCGCGCGGACCACGATGCCCGCGTTCAGCCAGCTTTTCCTCGCCGGGCCGGAAGGCGCCGGCACCGGGGGGCTGGAGCTGGAGCGCCTGGCGTTCGTGGTGCGCAAGCGCGTCGAGCACGCGACGGACGTGTACTTCCCGAGCCTGTCCGGGCGGACGATCGTCTACAAGGGCATGCTCACCGAGCCCCAGGTGGAGAAGTTCTTCCCGGACCTCACCGACGAGCGGGTCACCAGCTCGATCGGCCTGGTGCACTCCCGGTTCTCCACCAACACGTTCCCGTCGTGGCCGCTGGCCCACCCGTACCGGTACGTGGCGCACAACGGCGAGATCAACACGTTGCGCGGCAACCGGAACTGGATGGACGCGCGCGAATCGGTGCTCGCCACCGACCTGATTCCCGGTGACCTGTCCCGGGTGTTCCCCGTCATCACCCGCGGCGCCAGCGACTCCGCGACGTTCGACGAGGTGCTGGAGCTGCTGCACCTGGGCGGGCGCAGCCTGCCGCACGCGGTGCTGATGATGATCCCCGAGGCGTGGGAGAACCACACCGAGATGGACGCGCAACGGCGCGCGTTCTACGAGTTCCACTCCACGCTCATGGAGCCGTGGGACGGCCCCGCGCTGGTGTCCTTCACCGACGGCACGCTGATCGGCGCGGTCCTCGACCGCAACGGCCTGCGCCCGGCCCGGTACTGGGTCACCGAGGACGGCCTGGTCGTGCTCGGCAGCGAGGCGGGCGTGCTGGAGTTCGACCCGGCGACGATCGTGCGCAAGGGCCGGCTGGAGCCGGGCCGGATGTTCCTCGTCGACACCGCCCAGGGGCGGATCATCGACGACGAGGAGATCAAGGGCGAGCTCGCGGCCGAGCACCCGTACCAGGAGTGGGTGGCCGACGGCATCCTGCACCTGGCCGACCTCCCGGCGCGGGCGCGCGAGGTGCCGACGCACTCGTCCCTGGTGCGTCGTCAGCAGGCGTTCGGCTACACCGAGGAGGAGATGGCGCTGCTGCTGCGGCCGATGGCCCGCACCGGCGCCGAGCCGATCGGCTCGATGGGCAACGACGCGCCGTTCGCGCCGCTGTCGGACCGGCCGCGGCAGCTGTTCGACTACTTCACCCAGCTGTTCGCCCAGGTGACCAACCCGCCGTTGGACGCGATCCGCGAGGAGCTGGTGACCTCGCTGCACGCCACGCTCGGCGCGGAGCCGAACCTGCTGTCGGTGGACGCCACGTCGTGCCGGCGGATCTCGCTGCCGTTCCCCGTGCTGGACAACGACGAGCTCGCCAAGCTCGTGCACGTGGACGACGACGGCACGCTGCCGGAGTTCCGCACGTTCACCGTGCACGGCCTGTACGAGGTGGCGGGCGGCGGCGAGGCCCTGGTGCGGCGGCTGGACGAGATCCGCGCCGAGGTGTCGCAGGCGATCCGGGACGGCGCGCGGCTGGTCGTGCTGTCGGACCGGGGCGTCGACCAGGAGCACGCGCCGATCCCGTCGCTGCTGCTGACCGGCGCGGTGCACCACCACCTGGTGCGCGAGAAGACCCGCACCCAGGTCGACCTGATCGTGGAGGCCGGTGACGCCCGCGAGGTGCACCACATCGCGCTGCTCATCGGGTACGGCGCGAAGGCGGTGAACCCGTACCTGGCGATGGCGTCGGTGGAGGAGCTGTCCGACGTCGAGCCGGAGGTCGCGACCCGCAACCTGATCAAGGCGCTGGGCAAGGGCGTGCGCAAGACGATGTCCAAGATGGGCGTCTCCACCGTGGCGTCCTACACCGGCGCGCAGATCTTCGAGGCGATCGGCCTCGGTGACGAGGTCGTGGACACGTGCTTCACCGGCACGACCTCGCGGCTGGGCGGCGTCGGGTTCGACGTCATCGCGGAGGAAGTGGCGCGGCGGCACCGGATGGCGTTCCCGGCCGACGGCGTCCGGGCGCACCACCGCGAGCTGGAGGTCGGCGGCGACTACCAGTGGCGCCGCGAGGGCGAAGCGCACCTGTTCAACCCGCAGACGGTGTTCAAGCTCCAGCACTCCACCCGCAGCGGGCGCTACGACGTCTTCAAGGAGTACACGCGGGCGGTGGACGAGCAGGCCAAGCGGCTGCTGACGCTGCGCGGGCTGTTCGCGTTCAAGGAGGGCGTGCGGGAGCCGGTGCCGATCGAGGAGGTCGAGCCGGTCTCGTCGATCGTCAAGCGGTTCGCCACCGGCGCCATCTCCTACGGCTCCATCTCACAGGAGATGCACGAGGTGCTGGCCATCGCGATGAACCGGCTGGGCGCGAAGTCCAACACCGGTGAGGGCGGCGAGGACGCCGAGCGGTTCACCCCCGACGCCAACGGCGACTCGCGGCGTTCGGCGATCAAGCAGGTGGCGTCCGGCCGGTTCGGCGTCACCAGCGAGTACCTGGTCAACGCCGACGACATCCAGATCAAGATGGCGCAGGGCGCGAAGCCCGGCGAGGGCGGCCAGCTGCCCGGCGCGAAGGTGTACCCGTGGATCGCCAAGACCCGGCACTCCACGCCCGGCGTCGGCCTCATCTCGCCGCCGCCGCACCACGACATCTACTCGATCGAGGACCTGGCGCAGCTGATCCACGACCTGAAGAACGCCAACCCGGCGGCGCGCATCCACGTGAAGCTCGTCTCCGAGGTCGGCGTCGGCACGGTCGCGGCCGGCGTGTCCAAGGCGCACGCGGACGTCGTGCTGATCTCCGGCCACGACGGCGGCACCGGCGCGTCCCCGCTGTCGTCCATCAAGCACGCGGGCGGCCCGTGGGAGCTGGGGCTGGCCGAGACGCAGCAGACGCTGCTGGCCAACCGGTTGCGCGACCGGATCGTGGTGCAGACCGACGGTCAGCTCAAGACCGGGCGGGACGTGGTGATCGCGGCGCTGCTCGGCGCGGAGGAGTTCGGCTTCGCCACCGCTCCCCTGGTCGTGTCGGGCTGCATCATGATGCGGGTCTGCCACCTGGACACGTGCCCGGTGGGCGTGGCGACGCAGAACCCGGTGCTGCGGGCGAAGTTCGCGGGCAAGGCCGAGCACGTGGTGAACTTCTTCGAGTTCATCGCGCAGGAGGTGCGCGAGCTGTTGGCGCAGCTGGGTTTCCGGACCCTGGCCGAGGCCGTCGGCCACGCCGACCTGCTCGACACGCGGGCCGCCGTGGACCACTGGAAGGCGGCCGGGCTCGACCTGTCCCCGATCTTCCACGTGCCCGCGCTGCCGGAAGGCGCGGCGCGGCACCGCACCACCGCCCAGGACCACGGGCTGGACAAGGCGCTGGACAACACGCTGATCCAGCTCGCGGAGGGCGCGATCGCCTCCGGTGACCGGGTGCGGCTGGAACTGCCGGTGCGCAACGTCAACCGCACCGTCGGCACCATGCTCGGCTCCGCGGTGACCAAGCGGTGGGGCGGCGAGGGCCTGCCGGACGACACGATCGACATCACGTTCACCGGCACCGCCGGGCAGTCGTTCGGCGCGTTCGTGCCGCGCGGCATCACGTTGCGGCTCATCGGTGACGGCAACGACTACGTGGCCAAGGGCCTGTCCGGCGGGCGGATCGTCATCCGGCCGGTGCCCGACGCGCAGTTCGCCGCGGAGCAGCACATCATCGCGGGCAACGTGATCGGCTACGGCGCTACCGGCGGCGAGATCTTCCTGCGCGGCAAGGTCGGTGAGCGGTTCTGCGTGCGCAACTCGGGCGCGCTGGCCGTCGTCGAGGGCGTGGGCGACCACGGCTGCGAGTACATGACCGGTGGCCGGGTGGTCGTGCTCGGCCCGACCGGGCGCAACTTCGCCGCGGGCATGTCCGGCGGCATCGCCTACGTGCTGGACGCGGCCGTGCAGCGGGTCAACCCCGAGATGGTGGACCTCGACCCGTTGGACGACGCGGACCGCGAGTTCCTGCGGGGAGCGGTGGAGAAGCACTACCTGGAGACGGACTCGGCGGTGGCGCACGCGCTGCTGGCCGACTGGGACCTGGCGGTCGACCGGTTCACCAAGGTCATGCCGAAGGACTACAAGCGCGTGCTGGCGGCACAGGCCCGGGCCGTGCTGGAGGGCCGGGACGTCAACGAAGCGATCATGGAGGCGTCTCATGGCTGACCCTCGTGGGTTCCTCACCACCGGGCGTGAGACCCCGCGCACCCGTCCGGTCTTCCTGCGCCTGCGCGACTGGCGCGAGGTGTACGAGGAGTTCGAGCGGCCCAGGCTGGAGAAGCAGGCCGGGCGGTGCATGGACTGCGGCATCCCGTTCTGCCACCAGGGC
>NZ_JBFAAX010000217.1:0-9440 GCF_040639995.1 Actinosynnema sp. NPDC023658
GCGGGCGCGTGGCCGCACGCGCCCGCCTCCCCCGTTCCCGTTTCCCTTCCTCTGACCGGAATGCCGCACGTCCGGCGGTCGTTGACGTGGACGTGAGGCTTTCCGTGCTGGACCGGTCTCGGGTGCGGGCCGGGCACGGCCATCCCGAGGCGTTGCGCGACACGGTCGCGTTCGCCCGCCAGGCGGAGCAGCTCGGCTACCACCGCTTCTGGGTGTCCGAGCACCACGGCGTGCCGGGGGTGGCCGGGTCCGCGCCGACCGTGCTGGCCGCCGCCGTGGCCGCCGCGACGTCCCGGATCAGGGTCGGCACCGGCGGCGTGATGCTGCCCAACCACCAACCGCTGGTCGTGGCCGAGCAGTTCGGGGTGCTGGAGTCGCTGTTCCCCGGCCGGATCGACATGGGCCTGGGCCGTTCGGTCGGGTTCATCGAGGCGGTCCGCAAGGCGTTGGGCCACGACCGGGAGGACGCCGCCGCGTTCGGTCCCCTGCTCGCGGAGCTGCTGGGTTACTTCACCGGCGACCGGGCGGTCCGCGGCTACCCGGCCGACGGCCTGCGCGTCTCCCCGTTCGTCCTGGCCACCGGCGCCGGGGCGCGCGTGGCCGCCGCGCACGGCGTGCCGCTCGTCATCGGCGCGTTCCGGGGCGAAGACGCCATGGTCGACGCCGTCCGGACCTACCGCGCCGAGTTCCGCCCGTCGGTCTGGGCGGCCGACCCGTACGTGGTGATCTCCTCGACGGTCGCCGTCGCGGACACCACGGAGGACGCCTGGCGGCTCCTGGTGCCGGAGGCGTGGGCGATGGCCCACTCGCGCACGAGGGGCGAGTTCCCGCCGCTGAGCCCGCCGGGCGACATCCTCGCCCGCACCATGACCGACCGCGAGCGCACGTTCTTCGAGCAGGCGCTCCAGGGGCACGTCCACGGCACGCCGTCCGAGGTGGCCAAGGCGCTGGACGCGCTGGTCGACCGCACGGCCGCCGACGAAGTCCTGGTCACCACCAGCACCTACGACCGCGACGCGATGCTCGACTCGTACCGCCGGCTGGCCGCGCTCTACCTCTGACCGGGGGCGTCCGCGGCGCCGGTCCGGGCGTGCTCGGCCAGCTCCAGCTCGATGAACGCGCCGATCATCGCCCGCCACACGGCCTCCGCGACCGCGGGCTCCAGACCCGCGTCCCGCGCGCGGGCGCGCACCGACTCGACCACCTGCGCGACCCGGTCCGGCGCCCGGACCGCCTGCGCGTCCGACTTGAACGACGCGGCGGCCCGCACCAGGCCCTGGCGCTGCGCGAGCAGGCGCACCAGCTCGGAGTCGATCACGTCGATGCGGGCGCGGACCTCGGCCAGCGAGGTGGGCGCGGGCGATGCGGCTTCAGGCACGCCGCCATCATCCCCCACGACCCGGGCGGGACGGCCCAGGTCGGCCCGGGTCGGCGGTCCCGCTGTCCGTCGGTGGTCCCGCGCGGGTGCTGCTGTCAGTGGTCGCGTTGCTGCTCGGCCAGGAAGCGCTCGAACTCGGCGCCCAGCTCGTCCGCGCTGGGCAGCGGCTGGTCGGCGTCCACCAGCAGGTTGTCCGACGCCTCGGTGAACGCGTCGTACTGCCGCTCCAGCGCCTCGACCACCTGCGCGACCTCGACCGACTCCGCCACCTGGCGGGAGATCTCGGCGTCCGTCCGGCGGGCCGCCTCGTTCAGCGCGGCGGCCTGCACGACCAGGCCCGTCGACTTCGTCAACGCCTGGAGCAGGCCCAGCGCGGCCGCCGGGTAGGTGCCCTGCGCGAGGTAGTGCGGCACGTACGCGGAGAAGCCCATGGCGTCGTGCCCGGCCTCCCCGAGCCGCAGCTCCAGCAGCGCCGACAGGTTGCCCGGCACCTGCACCCTGGTGAACGGCGAACCCTCCACGACCAGCTCGGGCCGGGTGGCGTGCGAGATCACCGAGAGCTTGCGGGTGTGCGGCACACCCATCGGGATGCCGTGGAAGCTGACCGCGAGCCGCACCCCCCACCGCTCGATCAGCGACCGCACCGCCGCGACCACCGCTTCCCACCGGCGGTCCGGCTCGGGGCCGGTCATCAGCAGGAACGGCGTGCCCACCGCGTCGTGCATCAGGTGGACGACCAGCTCGGGGGCGTCGTAGGACTCCCACCGGTCGGTGGCGTAGGTCATCGTCGGCCGACGCGCGCGGTAGTCGATCAGGTCGTCGACGTCGAACCGGGCGACCACGCGGTGCTCGTGCGCTTCGAGCAGGTGGGCGACGAGCGCCGTCCCCGCCGCACCGGCGTCCATGAAACCGTCGAAGTGGTGCAGCAGCACCGCTCCGCTCAGGTCCGGGACGTCGGAGTCGACCTCGAACAGATCCTCCGGGTCCAGCGCCACCGCGTGCCTCCCCAAGTGCTCACCTGACAGTCCTCAACCCCGTCAACGTCGAGCGGCCGCCGTCCATTCCCCGATCCCCCCGGAATTCGAGCGAGGTCGAAACCGGGTGCGTACCTCCGCACATCGCGAGGGCCTACGCGTGCTCCCGCGCGGCGGCGTCGGCCAAGCCGAGGATCTCCACGGCCCGCTTGCGCATCTCGACCTTGCGGACCTTGCCGGTGACGGTCATCGGGAACTCGTCCACCACGTGCACGTACCGGGGGATCTTCTGGTGGGCGAGCCTGCCCGCGCAGAACGAGCGCAGCGACTCGGCGGTCAGCGGTTCCGCCCCCGGCCGCATCCGGACCCACGCCATCAACTCTTCGCCGTACTTCAGGTCCGGCACGCCCACGACCTGCGCGTCGAGCACGTCCGGGTGGGTGTGGAGGAACTCCTCGATCTCGCGCGGGTACAGGTTCTCGCCACCGCGGATGACCATGTCCTTGATCCGGCCGGTGATGGTGACGTACCCGTCGTCGTCCATCACCGCCAGGTCGCCGGTGTGCATCCACCGGGCGGCGTCGATCGCCTCCGCGGTCTTGTCGGGCTGCTCCCAGTAGCCGAGCATCACCGAGTACCCGCGGGTGCACAGCTCGCCGGGCGTGCCGCGCGGCGCGGTGCGGCCGGTGTCCGGGTCGACGACCTTGACCTCCAGGTGCGGCCCGACCCGGCCGACGGTGGAGACCCGCCGGTCCAGCGAGTCGTCCCGGCGGGTCTGGGTGGACACCGGCGACGTCTCGGTCATGCCGTAGCAGATGGACACCTCGCGCATCCCCATCCGCTCCACGACCTGCTTCATCACCTCGACCGGGCACGGCGAGCCGGCCATGATCCCGGTGCGCAGCGACGACAGGTCGTAGGAGTCGAAGTCCGGTTCCGCGAGCTCCGCGATGAACATCGTCGGCACCCCGTACAACGACGTGCAGCGCTCCTCCGCGACGGCCCGGAGCGTGGCGGCGGGCTCGAACGAGGGCGCGGGGATCACGACGCACGCGCCGTGCGAGGTCGCGGCGAGGTTGCCCATGACCATCCCGAAGCAGTGGTAGAAGGGCACCGGGACGCAGATCCGGTCCTCCTCGGTGTACCCGAGCAGCTCCCCGACGAAGAAGCCGTTGTTGAGGATGTTGTGGTGCGACAGGGTCGCGCCCTTGGGAAAACCGGTGGTGCCGGACGTGTACTGGAGGTTGATCGGGTCGTCCGCCGACAGCTCCGGCCACGACGACGGCACGTCGTCCGCGTGCAGGTCCGTCCACTCCGGACTGTCGAGGAGCACGACCTGGCGCAGCGCGGCGCAGCGGGGCCGCACCTCGGCGATCATCCCGGCGTAGTCGGAGGTCTTGAACGACGGCGCGGCGACGAGGGACCGCACGCCCGACTGGTTGAGCACGTACTCCAGCTCGTGCACCCGGTAGGACGGGTTGATGTTGACCAGGATCGCGCCGATGCGCGCGGTCGCGTACTGGACGACGACCCACTCCGCGCGGTTGGGCGACCAGATGCCGACGCGGTCACCGACCGCGACCCCGGACGCGAGCAGCCCGGCGGCGACCGAGTCGACCTCGGCGGCCAGCTCGCGGTAGGTCCACCGGCGTCCGGTGGCGCGGTCGACCAGCGCCTCCCGGTCGGCGTGCGCGGTCACCGCGCGGTCGAGGTTCGCACCGATCGTGTCGCCCAGCAGTGGCACGTCCGAGGTGCCCGAGGAGTAGCTCAGGTGCGCCATCAAGGCAACGTACCGCAGGTCAGACCCCCGGGAACCCCTGACGGCGACGTTATTCGTGGTGGTCCGGACCCACCGGGAGGAGACAATCGCCGTCATGCGGACCATCGGGTTGATCGGCGGGATGAGCTGGGAGTCGTCGGCCGAGTACTACCGGCTGCTCAACGAGGAGACGCGGCGGCGGCTCGGCGGCCACCACTGCGCGCCCAGCGTGCTGCTGACCGTCGACTTCGCCGAGGTCGAGCACCTCCAGCGGACCGGGCAGTGGGAGCGTTCCGGCGAACTGCTGGCCGAGGCGGCGCGCAAGCTCGAAGGGGCGGGCGCGGAGCTGGTCCTGCTGTGCACGAACACCATGCACAAGGTGGCCGACGCGATCACGGACGCGATCGGGGTGCCGTTCGTGCACATCGTGGACGCCACGGCCCGGAGGTTGACCGACCACCGCAGGGTCGGCCTGCTCGGCACCCGGTTCACCATGGAGCAGGACTTCTACCGCGACCGGATGCGGGAGCACGGCATCGAGGTGGTCGTCCCGGACGAGCCGGACCGCACGCTGGTGCACGACGTGATCTACCAGGAGCTGACCCGCAACCGGGTCGAACCGGCGTCCCGCGCCGCGTACCGCGAGGTGATCGCGCGGCTCGTGGACCGGGGCGCGGAGGCGGTGGTCCTGGGCTGCACCGAGATCACGCTGCTGGTCGACCAGTCCGACAGCACCGTGCCGCTGGTCGACTCCACCCGCGTCCACGTGGAGACCGGGGTCGACCTCGCGCTGAGCGACGCCTGACCCGACCCCGGCCGGATCACGCGGTCGGGGATCTCCCTGAGGCCGAGGACGGCCGCGTGCGGCACAGTGGACGGCATGGACCTGACCCCGCGCACCCTGTTCGGCCTGGCGAGGACCACCGTCGAGACCGCCGTGTCCGTGCCCGGCCGCGTGCTGGACCTGCTGGGCGCGGCCGAGGCCGTCGTCCGCCGCGCCGACGGGCTGGTCTCCCGCACCGAACGGGTGCTGGCGGAGACCGAGGCGCTGGTGGCGCGGGCCAAGGCGGTGACCGAGACGGCCGAGGGCGTGACGACTGACGTGAGCCTCACCGCCCGCACGTCGCGCGAGCTGCTGGACGACTACGCGCCGATCGCCCGCAAGGCCCAGCCGCTGGCGCAGCGGTTCGTCGACGACCTGTCGCCGCAGGAGGTGGACGCGGCCGTGCAGCTGGTGGACCAGCTGCCGGTGCTGACCAAGCACCTGATGGAGGACGTCCTGCCGATCCTGGCCACCCTCGACCGGGTCGGGCCGGACATCCACCAGCTGCTGGAGGTCACCAACGACGTCCGGCAGGCGATCCAGGGCATCCCCGGTTTCACGTTCATGCGCCGCCGCGGTGAGGCGAAGGAAGACGCCTAGCGCCTGCTCCGGGCGTCAGCCGGCGGTGTCGAGGAGCAGTCGGCGCATCGAGCCCATGCCGTACCGGTCGACGTCGTTGGACATCGCCGCGACCTCGCGCAGGAGGGGGTCGACGTCCACGCCGGCCGCCCGCGCCTCGTCGCAGACGGCCCGCAGCACCATGAGCTCGTCCCGCGCGTCCGCGCCCTGGTCGCGCGCGGAGAGGAGCAGCAGCGCGGACCGGACGCCGTCGGCCGTCGCGGGGAACGCCGGGTTCACCGCCCAGCGGAACGAGGGGTACCGGTCGAACAACGCGCGCAGGCCGGGTCGCGCCCCGGCGTCCGCCTCGTAACGGGCGAGGATCTCGGTGAGCACGGCGTCCGCCTCGGTGCGCACGTCGGCGCGGTCCAGCGGCGCGGACTCCAGCTTCGCGCCCCAGTCGGGGTCGGAGAGGTCGACCGGCGCGTTCGCGACGGGCTCCAGGACGGCGTCGAGCACCGCCACGTCTTCCTCGATCGCGGACAGGTCACGGGTCATGCCGCGAAGATTATTCGCGGAGGGTGTCCTCCGGGGGCGATCCCGTTCGTCGTAGTGGTGGAATGCAACCCGACGACAGGAGTGACCGATGAAGTACATGCTGCTGATCTGCGTCGATCCGGCCATCGAGCCCACCGCGGGCGACCCCACGATCGAGCAGTGGCTGGACGAGGTCGGGGGCAGGCGGCTGGACGGGTCGCAGCTGCGGTCGATCCAGGACGCCACCACCGTGCGCACGCGCGGTGACGAGGTGCTGCTGACCGACGGGCCGTTCGCGGAGACCAAGGAGCAGATCGTCGGCTACGACGTCGTCGACTGCGCCGACCTGGACGAGGCGATCCGCATCGCGTCCCGGCACCCGTGCGCGCGGTTCGGCTCGGTCGAGGTCCGGCCCTTCTACACCGGATGACGTTCGACGAGGAGGTCACCGGCCTGTTCCGGGCCGAGCGGGGGCGGATCACGGCCACGTTGATCCGCCTCACCGGCGACTGGGACCTGGCCGAGGAGTGCGTGCAGGACGCCTTCGCGCGGGCGCTGGAGTGCTGGCCCGGCGAAGGCGTACCCCAGCGGCCCGGCGCGTGGCTGACCACGACCGCCCGCAACCGGGCGCTGGACCCGTTGCGGCGGTCGGGCGTGGAGGCGGCGAAGCTGCGGGAGGTGGTGGCCGTGCCCGACGACGGGCAGGACGAGGTCGACGTGTTCGGTGACGACCTGCTGCGGTTGATCTTCACGTGCTGCCACCCGGCGTTGACGCTGGAGGCCAGGGTCGGGTTGACCCTGCGCACGGTCGCCGGGCTGACCACGGCCGAGATCGCGCGGGCGTTCCTGGTGCCGGAGGCGACGATGGCCAAGCGGCTGGTGCGGGCGCGGCAGAAGATCCGCAACGCCCGCATCCCGTACCGCGTGCCGCCCGCCCACCTGCTGCCCGAGCGGACCGGTGGCGTGCTCGGCGTGCTGTACCTGCTGTTCAACGAGGGGTACTCGGCCAGTGCCGGTGCCGAGCTGCTGAGGCGTGACCTGTGCGCGCAGGCGATCCGGCTGGCGCGGACGCTGGTCGGCCTGATGCCCGACGAGCCGGAGGCGGTGGGCCTGCTGGCGTTGACGTTGTTGCAGGACTCGCGCCGGGAGGCCCGCTTCGACGCATCGGGCGATCTCGTGCCGCTGACCGACCAGGACCGGTCGCGGTGGGACGGCGCGCAGGTCGCGGAGGGTCTGGCGCTGCTGGACGGGGCGTTGCGCCGGGGTCGGCCGGGGCCGTACCAGGTGCAGGCCGCGATCGCCGCGTGCCACGCCGCGGCGAAGCGGGCGGAGGACACGGACTGGCCCCAGATCGCGCTGCTGTACGGCGAGCTGGAGAAGTTCGTGCCGTCGCCGGTGGTGCGGCTGAACCGGGCGGTCGCGGTGGCGATGGCCGACGGACCGGCCGCCGGCCTGGCCCTGGTGGACCAGCTGGGGGACGAGGTGACGGGCCACCTGCTCCCCGCCACGAGGGCGGACCTGCTCCGCCGCCTGGGCCGGACCACCGAAGCCCTGGCCGCCTACGAACGGGCCAGGGAGCTGGCGCCGACCGAGGTGGAGCGCCGCCACCTGGCCGGCCGGATCACCGCTCTCCGCGCGTGAGCACGGAAGTCGCGCCCTGAACGGCCGGGAGCCGGCTGGTGCCGAGCACGGTCCGGCGACGCCCGGTGGTCCACAATGGGTCGGTGGAGGTCCTCCCCTGCGGGCATGCCGCGCACGCCGCCGGGACCCGCGGCTGCGCGCACCTGGTCGGTGAGCGGCCCCCGGACCACTACGGGTGGTTCAGCGGGGTCGGCCTGGCCTACGACCTGCTGTGCGAGGGGTGCTCGAAGCGGGACGACCCGCGGTCGGAGCTGATCGTGCTGTGCGTCGGGTGCGCGGAGCGGGTGGACGACTACAGCGACCTGCTGGGCTGGGTCGGGCGGCCCGAGGTGCGGCACCGCGACGGCCCGTCCTCGCCGGGCGGGGAGTGGACGTCGGTCGGGTGCGCGGTCGAGCCGGTGAACGCGCGGTGCGTGGCCCCGTTGCCCGGCGGTTGGCTGGTGCTCGCGGAGGACGGCCTGGTCGAGGTGGACGGCCTGGTCGAGGTGGGCGACGGGACGCGGCTGGTCGCGCCGGTGTCGCTGCCCGTCGAACCGCGGGACCACTCGGCCGAGCCGCCGCGTCCGGCGCTGCACACGTCGTCGGACGGGCGGTACGCCGCGGTGGTGACCGACTTCGGCCGGCACGGCGTGGTGGTGGACCTCGTCACCGGCACCGAGGTCATGCCGCTGGACCGCGGCGACTACCGCTACCGGCACACCTGCTTCCCGTTGGCGTTCCTCGGTTCCGGCTCCGCTCCGGTGGTCGTGACCGCGACCGACTGGAACCGCCTGGACGCGTTCTCGCTCCCTTCGGGCCGGTTGCTCACCGACCGGGTGACGTCGTGGTCCGGTGACGGGCCGAAGCCCGAGCACTACCTGGACTACTTCCACGGCGCGCTGCTGGGCAGCCCGTCGGGGCGGTGGTTGTTGGACGACGGGTGGGTGTGGAGCCCGTACGGGGTGGTGGTCGTGCACGACGTGGCGGCGTGGCTGGGTGGGGACGTGCACGCCGTCGAGCACGGTCGCGAGCTGGCCGTGCGGGACGCGTGGACCCTGCCGATAGCGTGGCTGGACGACCGCACGGCGGTGTTCCAGCCGATCTGGAAGCCGGACCGGCCCCCGGTGGACGGGGTCGAGGTGCACGACGTGGTGGGTGGTCGGCGGCTCACCGCGTTCGCCGGTCCGGTCGGGAGGATGTGGGGGCACGAGGGCTTGCTGTACGTCGGCACGGCCTCGGGCCTGGAGGTCTGGGACCCCGTGGAGGGCGCGCGCACGGCCGTGGTCGAGGACTTCACGCCGACCGCCCACAACCCGCGCACCGGCCGTTTCGCCGAACTGGCGGACGGCCGCCTGAGAACCTGGACCCCGCCCGCCCCTCCCCCCTGACCCCCGCCCGTGCCCCTCGGCCGTTCGACAGGCGCCTCCGGCACCACTGCACTACGTTCGCTGCGAGCCAGGCCGGGACGTCCCGGTTTCGGTCTCGGTCATCTCGAACACGATCGGGTGATCATGGGCCGAAAATGTACGGAAACACTGTTCTCGTACCTCGGTTGAGAGAATCGGACCGCCGAGACCACCCCGGCCAACCCACCACCCACGGCCGGCCCGCCACAGCGGAACGTCGGAGCCGGGCCTGAAGGTCGCCGGGGCCGCCACGACAGGGCCGGCCGGAACGGACGCGCCCCGGAGGTGAGGCGGCCGGGAGATGAGGCACGGCGGGGGTGCGGCGGCCAGTGCGCGGGCGGGCGGGGCGGCGCGGGCGCGGGCAGGCAGGCGGTGCGGGCGGGGC
>NZ_JBFAAX010000218.1:0-9436 GCF_040639995.1 Actinosynnema sp. NPDC023658
GGTGCTCGTGAGCCACATCGAGCGGATCCTCGGGCTGACCCGCAAGCACTCCGTCGCGGTCGTCGGGATCGGTAATCTTGGTCACGCGCTGGCCACGCGGACCGCCGTCACGACCGACCGGTGAGGCGCACGGCGGTCCACGACACGGGCGGCAGGACGACGTGCAGCTCGCCGTCCTCGACGTCGGCCTGCTGCGCCTTCGGCACCACGCGGTCCGGGTCGGCCTCGGTGTTGGTGGCCGAGCCGTCCGGGTCGTGCACCGTCCACGCCTCGGCCACCTCGACGTCGCCGAACGCGGCGAGGCCCGCCCTCAGGTCCACCGGCTCCGACCGGTGCCGGTTCACCACGAACACCACCGTGTCGCCGGTGTCCGGGTCGTGCGTGGCGACCGCGTCGACCACCGGGACGTCACCGAAGCGGTCCGTCGCGTACGTCGGTGAGGACGTCTCCACCCGCAGCACCTGCCCGCGCGCCAACCGGGACGTCAACGCGAACGGGTGGAAGATCGTCTGGCGCCACGCCGGACCGCCCGGCTCGCTGCGGATCGGCGCGATCACGTTCACCAGCTGCGCCTGGCACGCCACCGCGACCCGGTCGCTGTGGCGCAGCAACGAGATCAGCAGGTTGCCGACGACCACGGCGTCGGTGACGTCGTACTGGTCCTCGATGACCCGCGGCGCGACCTCCCACTCGGTGCGCGGCGCGGACTGGAACCTCTTCATGTACCAGACGTTCCACTCGTCGAACGACAGCGTGATCTTCTTGCTGCTCTTGAGCCGCGCGCCGACCGCGTCCGCGGTGGCCACCACGCTCTCGATGAAGTGGTCCATGTCCTGCGCCGAGGCCAGGAAGCTGTCCACGTCGCCGTCGAGCACCTCGTAGTAGGCGTGCAGCGAGATGTGGTCCACCTGGTCGTAGGCCAGCTCCAGCACGGTGGACTCCCACTCCCCGAACGTCGGCATGGCGGAGCTGGAGCTGCCGCACGCCACCAGTTCGAGGTCCGGTTCGGCCTGGCGCAGCGCGCGTGCCGTCTCGGCGGCCAGCCGGCCGTACTCGTGCGCGGTCTTGTGGCCGAGCTGCCACGGGCCGTCCAGCTCGTTGCCCAGGCACCACAGCTTCACGCCGTGCGGCGACGTCGAGCCGTTGGCGCGGCGCAGCTCCGACAAGTGCGTGCCGCCCTCGTGGTTGAGGTACTCGTGCACGTCGAGCGCCTCCGCGACACCGCGGGTGCCGAGGTTCACCGCGTACATCACCTCGACGTCGGCCTTGCGCGCCCAGCGCATGAACTCGTCGACGCCGACCTCGTTGGTCTCGATGCTGTGCCACGCGAGTTCGCGGCGCACCGGGCGGTCGGCGACCGGGCCGATGCCGTCCTCCCACCGGTAGCCGGACACGAAGTTGCCGCCGGGGTAGCGGACCAGCTCGACCCCCAGCTCGCGGGTCAGCTCCAGCACGTCGCCGCGGAAGCCGTCCTCGTCGGCGGTCGGGTGGCCGGGTTCGTAGATGCCGGTGTAGACGCAGCGGCCCATGTGCTCGACGAACGACCCGAAGAGCCGGCGTCGCACCGGCGCGATGACGTAGTCGGGGCTGAGGACCAGGGAGGCGTTGAGCACGGTTCTCCTACTTCAGGGCGCCTGCCGCCGCACCGCTGCGCCAGAAGCGCTGCAGCAGGACGAAGGCGACGACGAGCGGGACGATGGCCAGCAGTGAGCCGGTCACGACGAGGTTGAACAGCATCCGGGTGCCCGCCTCCTGCTGCGCGGTGTTGAACCAGGTGGTCAACCCCACGGTCAGCGGGTAGAGGTCGGAGTCGCTGAGCATCACCAGGGGCAGGAAGTAGTTGTTCCACGTCGCGACCAGCGTGAACAGGAAGACGGTGACGATCGCGGGCCGCATCATCGGTACCGCGATCTGCCAGAAGATCCGCAGCTCCCCCGCCCGGTCGATGCGGGCGGCGTCGATGAGCTCCACCGGCACGCTCTCGGCGACGAACACCCGGATCAGGTACGCGCCGAACGGGCTGAGCAGCGAGGGCAGGATGACCGCCCACATCGTGTCGACGAGCTCCACCTCCGACAGGATCAGGTACGTCGGCAGCACCAGCGCGGTGGCCGGCACCATGATCATGCCGAGCAGGGCGGTCTCGAACAACCGCTTCCCGAGGAACTGGAAGCGGGCCAGGCCGTAGCCCGCGGCGGCGGCCAGCGCCGTCGCGCCGAGCGCGCTCAGGCCCGAGTACAGCGCCGTGTTGAGCAGCCACTTGCCGTAGGCGCCGTCGTCCTCGCGGAACAACAACTCGATGTTGTCGACGAGGTTGAAGTCCGCGAACCACAGCGCGGGGCTGTCGAGCAGGTCGGGCTGGCTCTTGGTGGCGGCGACGACCACCCACAGCAGCGGGACCAGGAAGTACAGGATGCCCGCGCCCATCAGCAGGTGCGGCAGGCGGGTGTTCACCTTCGCCCGCTTCACGGCTCGGCCCTCGGTCATTTGCGCGCACCCCGCCTGCGGTTGACGAACACGAACGCGTAGGCCACCACGAACACCACGAAGCCGAGGGCGAACGAGATCGCGGCGGAGTAGTGGAAGTCCGAGTAGGCGAACGCCTGGTTGTAGGCGTACAGGTTCGGCGTGTACCCGGCCGAGATCTGCGGCGCGAACCTGGCCATGATCTGCGGCTCGGTGAAGAACTGCATGGTGCCGATCACGGTGAAGATCGCGGCCAGCGAGATGGCCTGCTTGATCGCCGGCACCTTGACCCGCAGCGCGATCTGCACCGGCGTGGCGCCGTCGATCACCGCCGCCTCGTACATCTCGCGCGGCACGCCCTGCAACGCCGAGTACAGGATGATCATGTTGTAGCCGGTCCACGCCCAGGTCACGATGTTGCCCAGCGACACCAGCAGCAGGGCCGGGCTGAAGAAGTCGATCGGACCACCGCCCACCAGGGTCGGCAGGTCGGCGAACGGGCCGAACGTGCGGCTGTAGAGGAAGCCCCACATGAGCGCGCCGACGACGGCCGGCACCGCGTAGGGCATGAACGCGATGAGCCGGAACGCCAGGGCGAACTTCGTGGTGACGGCGTCCAGCATGAGCGCGCCGGCCAGCGCGATCCCGAGCATGATCGGGATCTGCACGAGTCCGAACAGGACGACCCGCACCAGCCCGTCGAGCAGCAGCGGGTCGGTGAACGCGCGCACGTAGTTGTCGATGCCGCTGAACCGGGTGCCGAGGGCGAGGCTCTTGCTGGACAGGCTGAGCCAGAACGCGTACCCCAGCGGCACCACCAGGAAGGCGACGACGACGAGGAAGAACGGCAGGACGAACAGCATCCCGGCCACCGGGTGCGCGGTGACCCGGCGCGACCTGCGCCGCGAGCGGGACTCGGCCGGTGCGACCGGCGGCGGGTCGTCGGCCGCGGGCGCCGTGATCGGTGCGGACCGCGTCACGGGGAACCTCCTGGGCTGGTGTCGGTCCGCCGCGGCGCCGGAGCACGGCGGCGGGCCGCCGGAGACCTACTTGTTGACCTTGAAGCCCTGCTGCTCGGCGTACGCGACGACGTTCTTCTGCGTCTGCTCCAGCACCGTGCTCCACGGCCTGCTGCCGGACATCGCCTCGGCGCTGCGGTCGTTCAGCTCGCTGTAGACGAAGTCCTGGAACGGCGTGAACTGGAAGTCGCCCAACTTCTCCGACACCGGCACGAAGATCTCGTTCACCTTCTGCCCGTTGAAGAAGTCGTAGGCCTTGCCGGTGAACGCGGGGTCCGCGGCGACGTCCTTGACCAGCGGGTAGAGGAACGCCTTGTCCAGGCCGATGTCCCAGGCCGCCTTGGAGCGGCCGAACAGCTCGCGGGCGACCGTGGTCGCCGCCTTCGGGTTCTTGGCCTGCTTGGTCACGGTGAACGTCGAGCCGCCCCAGTCGCCCTGCTCGTCGGCGCCCGCGGTCCACTGCGGCATCGGCGCGACCGCCCACTTGCCGGCGGTGTTCTTCAGCGAGCCGGCCAGGTAGCCGGGCGTCCAGCCGGCCGCGGCCCACGTCCAGTACTTGCCCGAGTCCAGCGCGGCGCTGGCGTCGGCGGTGAAGAACGTGTCCTTGGCCATCAGGCCCTTGTCGACGAGGTCGCCGTACAGGTCGACGACCCGCTCGCACTCCGGCGCGGTCAGGTTGATCTTCACCTGGTCCTTGGCGGTGGTGTGCGAGTAGCCGTAGGGGCGGCAGCCGGACTGCCACATCAGGCCGTTCAGCCAGCCGCCGTCGCTGCCGAAGCTCGCGATGTGCGCGTTCGGGTCGGCCGCCTTGATCTTCACCGCCGCGTCGGCGTACTCCGCCCAGGTCTTCGGCACCGGGATGCCGTACTGGTCGAACAGGTCCTTGCGGTACATCAGCGCCATCGGCCCGCCGTCGACCGGGATCGCGTAGACCTTGTCGCCGTCCGAGGCCTGGCCCCACGCCCAGTCGGCGTAGAGGGCCTTGTCCTCGTTGGCGCCGTGCTCGCCCATGTCGATCAGGGCGTCGAGGATGATGAAGGTGGGGATCTGCTGGAACTCCACCATCGCCACGTCCGGTGCGCCCTTGCCGGCGGTGATCGCGGTCTTGAGCTTGGCGTACTGGTCCGGACCCGTGCCGACGTTGGTCCACTCGACCCGGATGTCGGGGTGGGAGGCGTTGAACGCCTCGACCACGCCCTTGAACTCGGGGTACCAGGCCCAGACGGACACCTTCACCGGCCCGCCGGCGTCGTCGTCCGCCCCGCCGCACGCGGCCACGGCGAGCAGGACGCAGACGGCCAGCCCTCCTCGGAGTTTCGCCAACCAGTTGCTGCCGGGCATGGGTGCGCCTTTCCGTCGCGGCATGCGTCCGGGCATGCGCGATCGCGATCACGGTGCGTGAGCGAAACGTACAGGGACGTGCGGCGACCCCGCGAGGCCCGTACAGGTGCCCTGAGGTCGGACGTGGTGCTGCGCCACGGCCGGCGGGTTCGGGTGAACCGAGGAGCGTCGACCGCCGTGGCACCAGGTCTTGCTGCGCTGCAAAGCACTATGGACGTCGCTTTGCTGCGCTGCAAGACCTCACCTGAAGTTAATTCAAATGAGATTTGAGACGGTCGCGGATCATCGTCCGGCTCGGGCTTGTCGTGGCGGAGGCTGCCGGGGCACACTCCTTTGCAGCGCTGTAGCGGTGGGGCCGCCGCGCCGGTCCGACGGAGGAGAACGATGCGCGACGCCACGCTGCGTGACGTAGCAGAGCTCGCGGGGGTGTCCGCGCGCACGGTGTCCAACGTGGTCAACGGCTACGCGCGGGTGACCGAGCGGACCCGCGAGAAGGTGGAGCGGGCGATCGAGGAGCTGGGCTACCGGCCCAACGTGCTGGCCCGCAACCTGGCCAACGGCCGGTCCAACCAGATCGCCGTGGTCGTGCCCTACCTCGACACGCCGTACTTCGCGGAGCTGCTCCAGGCGATCATCCCCAGGGCGCGCGACCGCGGGTACAACGTGCTGATCGACCAGACCGACGGCGACCCGGCGCACGAGCGCGAGTTCATCCGGCGCGGAGCGCGGGCGCTGCTGTTCGACGGGATGATCTTCAGTCCGCTGGGGTTGGCGCAGGCCGACCTGGACGACGGCGACCCGACGTTGCCGCTCGTGGTGCTCGGGGAGCGGTCGTCCAACGGCACGTTCGACCACGTCGGGATCGACGACGTGGCCGCGTCGCGCGAGGCGACGGCGCACCTCATCGGGCTGGGCAGGCGCCGGGTCGCGGCCATCGGGGACCAGCCGTACCCGACCGGTGAGGCAGCCCAGCTGCGCACCCTCGGCTACCGGCAGGCCCACGCCGAGGCCGGGCTGCCGGTGGACGAGTCGCTGATCATCCGCACGCCGAGGTTCAACCGGGCCGACGGCTCGGGCGCGATGCGCCTGCTGCTGGAGCGGGACGACCCGCCGGACGCCGTGTTCTGCTACAGCGACCTGGTCGCGCTCGGCGCGTTGCACGAGGTGCTGGAGCGCGGGCTGCGGGTGCCTGAGGACATCGCGCTCATCGGGTACGACGACATCGAGGAAGGCCGTTACTCCAACCCGACCATCAGCACCATCTCGCCGGACAAGGTCACCATAGCGACCACGGCGGTGGAGCGGCTGCTCGCGCGGATCGGCAACCCGGAGCCGCTGCCCGGCATCGAGGTCCGCGCCGCCCACAAGCTGATCGCCCGCCAGAGCACCCTGGGCCGCACCGCACCCCCGACCTGAACGCTCAACACACCCGTCCCGAACGTAGGACACGCGCGTGCTGAACGTAGGACTCTCGCGAGAGTCCTACGTTCGGAGCGCGAGAGTCCTACGTCCAGGTAGGCCGAGTTGAACGCTCAGGTCGGCCGGACGTGAAGAAAGCGCTTTCCAACGGCTATTGACAGGCTCCTGGCCCGGCGGCACTGTGTCGTTCTGTTGCTCGGCGCGCTTCTGTGATCGGTGTTGTGGGTTCACGGGTTGGAACCGGCGAGACGAGGGTCAGGTGGACAGACACAGGCGTGTGCTCCGGGGCGGCGTGGCGGCGGTGGTCGCACTCCTCCTCACGTCCGGCTTGGCGTCGAGCCCGGCGGCGACCGGCGAGCCGGCCGCCGCGCACCCCGTCCGCGGCGAGAGCTTCGACGGGTCGTGGAAGTTCGCCCTGGCGAACACCACCGGTGACGAGGACCCGGCGTACGCGGAGGCGGACGAGCCGGGCTTCGACGACTCGTCGTGGCGCGCGCTGGACCTGCCGCACGACTGGTCGATCGAACAGCAGATGACACCCGCGGCGGGCAGCAACACCGGCTACTTCCCCGGTGGGCTCGGCTGGTACCGCAAGACCTTCACGCTGCCGCGCTCGGCCGCGGGCAAGGCGGTCTCGCTGGAGTTCGACGGCGTCTACATGGACTCCGAGGTCTACCTCAACGGCACGCTGGTCGCCTCGCACGCCTACGGCTACACCGGTTTCGCCGTCGACCTGACCTCCCGCGCGCACACCGACGGCAGGACGCCGGACGTCGTCGCGGTGAAGGTGCGCAACAAGCTGCCGAGCAGCCGCTGGTACTCCGGCAGCGGCATCTACCGGCACGTCCACCTCGTCGTCACCGACCGCGTGCACGTCGCCCGGCACGGCACGTTCGTGACCACGCCGAACGTCGAGCGCGAGGTCGCCTCCGGGTACGCCACCGCGCACGTCCGCACCGACGTCGTCAACGACAGCGGCGCCCGGGACGTGGCCGTGCAGCACCGCGTCAAGGACGCCGCCGGGCGCGTGGTCGCACGGCAGCGCACGGCGGTGGACGGCACCACCACCGAGGCCGACCTCCGAGTGCCCGAACCGGCCCTGTGGTCGATGGCGGACCCGAACCTCTACACCCTGGAGACCGAGGTGACGGTGGCCGGCAGGCGCGTGGACGCCACCAGCACCCGGTTCGGCTTCCGCTGGGTCCGGTTCGACGCGGACGAGGGCTTCTTCGTCAACGGCGAGTACCACAAGATCCAGGGCGTCGACCTGCACCACGACCAGGGAGCGCTCGGCTCGGCGGTGCACCGCGACGCGTTGGCCCGGCAGTTCCGGCTGATGAAGGGCATGGGCGTCAACGCGTTCCGCACCTCGCACAACCCGCCGTCGCCCGAGCAGGTCGAGCTCTGCGAGGAGCTCGGCATCGTGATGATGGTCGAGGCGTTCGACACCTGGCGCAAGCCCAAGGTCGCCAACGACTACGGCCGGTTCTTCGACGCCGACAGCACCGCGGACGTCAAGGAGATGGTGAACGCGGCCAAGAACTCCCCCGCCGTCGTGCTGTGGTCGGTGGGCAACGAGATCCCGGACTTCTGGACGGTGCCGTTCGGCCCGGACACCGCCGTGCGGCTGGCCGCCGACATCCGCTCGATCGACACCAGCCGCCCGGTGGTCTTCGGCTCGGACGCCTACCGCCGGGTGCCCGCCGCCGGGTCGGGCCCGGACCGGATCCTCACCGCGCTGGACGGCCTGGGCCTGAACTACAACACGGCCGGCTCGGTGGACGCCCTGCACGCCCGGTACCCGGACAAGTTCATCTTCGAGTCCGAGTCGTCGTCCTCGACCTCCACCCGCGGCGCGTACCAGGACCCGCTGCTGCTCAACACCGGTGAGAACCGGACGCCGGGCAGGCGGGAGGCGTCGTCGTACGACAACAACATGGCCTCGTGGACGTTGAGCGGCGAGTACGGGTTGAAGAAGGACCGGGACCGGAAGTTCTTCCTGGGCCAGTTCCTCTGGGCGGGCATGGACTACATCGGGGAGCCGACCCCGTTCGACGGCGTGTTCCCGGTGCGCACCTCGCAGTTCGGCGCGATGGACACCGCGGGCTTCCCCAAGGACCTGTACCACCTGTTCAAGAGCCAGTGGACGACCGACCCGATGGTGCACGTCGTCCCGATGGACTGGACGGAGCACGAGGTGGGCGACCCGGTGCAGGTGTGGGCGTACGCCAACGTGGACACCGTCGAGCTGTTGCTGAACGGCCGGTCGCTCGGCGTGCGGACGTTCGACCACAAGAAGACCGCGTACGGCAAGGAGTACCTGGAGACGACCGAGCCGTCCGGTGACGACAAGAACGTCACCACCGGCCCGTTCCCCGGCAGCTACACCAGCCCCAACGGCAGCGCGGGCAAGCTGCACCTGACGTGGACCGTGCCGTTCGCGCCCGGTGAGCTGGTCGCGGTCGCACGGAAGGACGGCAAGGAGGTCGCGCGGGACGCGGTGCGCACGGCGGGCGCGGCGGACTCGGTGCGGCTCACGCCGGACCGGGAGGTCGTCGCGGCCGACGGCGAATCCCTCACCTACGTCACCGCCGACGTCGTCGACCGCGACGGCGTGGTGGTGCCGAGCGCGGACGACAGGGTCACGTTCTCCGTCACCGGCGGCGAGCTCGTCGGGGTCGACAACGGGCGACCGGAGAGCGTGGAGCCGTACCGGGCGGACGGCATGACCGCGTTCCGCGGCAAGGTGCTGGCGATCGTCCGGTCGGACGCGCGCGGCGGGCCCGTCACGGTGAAGGCGACGTCCCCGGGGTTGTTGCCCGGCAGCACGACCGTGTTCGCCGCGCCGGCCGGGGCGAAGGGCCTGGTCGGCGTTCAGCCGGTGGTCACGCGGACACCCCGGGGCACGGCTCCGGACCTGCCCGGCACCGTGCGGGGCGTCTTCGCGGACGGCTCCGCGAAGGAGCTGCCGGTGCGGTGGGACGCCGTTCGGGTGGACCGGGTCGGTGAGCAGGTGGTGAGCGGCCGGGTGGTCGGCGCGCACCAGCGGGCGCGGGCCGTGGTGTCGGTCCACGAGGTGCGCTCCGCGGACGGCTACGAGCAGACCGTGCCGGTCGGCGTCGCCCCCGCGTTGCCGCCGGTGACGCGGGTCGTGCACAGCGACGGCGTGGAGCGGTTCGAGCCGGTCGCCT
>NZ_JBFAAX010000219.1:0-9428 GCF_040639995.1 Actinosynnema sp. NPDC023658
GTGCTCGAAGTAGTGCCGCACCGAGCCGATGGCCAGGCCCGCCTCGGCGGCGCCGCCGCGCACTCGTCGCGGCGGGCGTGGATCAAGTCATCGACCTGGTACCGCACGTCTAGACCCGTTCCGTCCGCTCGTCAGCGGGCCCGGCCGGCCTCCAGGGCCTGCTCGACCGACTCGAAGATGCTGAACACCTCACCCAGCCCGGTGGCGGCCAGGGGGCGGGTCACCGCGCGCTCCACCGCCACGACGCGGAACTCCGCGCCCCGGCGCTGCGCTTGCTGCGACGCCTCCACCAGCACCGCGAGCCCGGCCGAGCCGAGGAAGCTGACCCCGGACATGTCCAGCACCAGCGTCTCGCCGGCGTCGAGGTGCCGCAGCACGTCCGCCCTCAACTGGGGAGCCGTGAGCATGTCGACCTCACCGCTCACGGCGACCACGGCAACACCCTCGCCCGCGGTGCGGGCGACGAGCCCGAGCTGCCCGGCCCGGGGGCCACCGGCCGCGGCGGACTCGGCTCCGCTCGTCTCCACGACGTCCGGATCCTGAACCGTCACGAGGCACTCCTCTTCCGCTGTGAACCGCTGAATCGGGAAGCCCGGACGCGCGCACGTGCAGACGTGCGCGCAGCGCAGAGCAGCAGCGTGGCGGAAACAATCCCGCTAGCCGGACTTCCCGGCGCGGCTGTTGGCTCAACCGCTGCGCCACCCACCGTACGTAGCCCGTCGCGGCACCACAAGCGCGGTGGGCGGCGCCTGATCAGTGCCAGTGTAGTGCGCGATTCGGCGTGCGGTGGGTGACGGACGGTGAACGGTTTGGTACCGCTGGGACCGGTTACACCTCGGGAGAAGCGCTTCGGCGGCGTCCGGGCAACTCACCGACGAGACCGCCCGGCGGGCGCGACTGGGCACGAATGCGGAGGTGGTCCGGACCGCGGTCGCGCAGAATCGGGTGACGGGGATAACGCCGCGAGAGCCGTGAGCGACAACCCTGGTGGAGGGATTTCAGATGAGCACCAGAACGGAAACCGAGTCCGAGCCCGCGAAGCACAGGGCAGTGCGTGCCGTCACCGCGGTCGCGGCGCCGCTGCCCACAGCTCCCTGCAGCGTGGTCTGGAGCAAGGGCCACGCCTACGTGCTCGAAGGTTTCCGCGCCCGCTGGGTCGGCGTCGACGACCGGGGTCGTCCCCAAGCGCTCAGCGGTGACGAGCTGCAACGCCGCGGCTGGAGCCGCACCCGCTCGAACAACTGACCCTCGGACCTCGAACAACCGGACGATCCCGGACCTCGAACACCCGGACGAACGCCGGTCGACCCCGCCCACCCGAGCGGGTACGACCCGCACCGACCGTGCCGCGCCGGCACCGCGCGTCGACCACCGCCGGACACCGCGAGCCCCTTCGACGGGCCACCGCGGGTCCTCCGGCCACGTCGCACCGCGAGTCGGCCACCGGGGCACGCCGGGCGGCCCTCTACAGTGCGGACGTGTCGCACGATCCAGCCGACCGGCTGCTGACCATCCCGAACGCGCTGAGCGTGTTGCGGCTGCTCGGCGTGCCCCTGTTCCTGTACCTGCTGCTCGTGCCCCACGCCGACGGCTGGGCGCTGGTCGTGCTGGTCGCGGCGGGCCTGTCCGACTGGCTCGACGGCAAGGTCGCCCGCTGGCTCGACCAGGCCAGCAGGCTCGGCGCGCTGCTCGACCCGGCCGCCGACCGGCTCTACATCCTCGCCACGCTGCTCGCGTTCGTCGTGCGCGGCATCGTGCCCTGGTGGGTGGCTGTGGTGCTGGTCGGCCGCGAGGTCGTCGTCGGCGTGTGCCTGCCCGTGCTCCGGAGTCGCGGCTACGGCCCGTTCGAGGTGAACTACCTGGGCAAGGCGGCGACGTTCAACCTGCTGTACGCGTTCCCCATGCTCCTGCTCGCCCAGGGCACCTCCACCGCCGCGCAGGTCGCCCGGCCCGTGGCGTACGCGTTCATGGTCTGGGGCGGGGCCTTGTACCTGTGGTCGGGGGTGCTGTACGTCTACCAGTTCACCCTCGCGATGCGTCGACGGCCGGGGGTCGCGCCGGCCTGAACGCCGACGTGGGAAGATCCGGCAGCGAAGATCCACCGTCACTGAAGGAGCACACCGCGGTGATTCCCGAGGAGCTCAAGTACACCGAGGAACATGAGTGGGTGCTGCGCACAGGTGAGGACACCGTGCGCGTGGGCATCACCGACTACGCCCAGGAGCAGCTCGGCGACGTCGTGTTCGTCCAGCTGCCCGAGCTCGGCGAGCAGGTCGCGGCCGGTCAGACCCTCGGCGAGGTGGAGTCCACCAAGAGCGTGTCCGACATCTACGCGCCGCTCGCCGGTGAGGTCGTCGCGCGCAACGACTCGCTGGACCAGCAGCCCGACCTGGTGAACACGGACCCGTACGGCGAGGGTTGGATGGTGGAGCTGCGGCTGGACGACCCGACCGCGGTCGACGACCTGCTCGACGCCGCCGCGTACCAGGAGCTGGCGGCGCAGGGGTGACGTCGATCTTCCGGCGGCTCTTCGGTCGGTGGGGGAGCCGCCCCTCAGACAAGGGTTCGGGCACGATAGGTTCTAGCGGTCTCGAGAGTTCCAGCAGCAGGAGGAGAGCTCAGGTGAGCACGAACGACGGGCCAGGCGTTCCGCCCGAGCAGTCCCCGGAGCGGACCTCCGTCTTCCGGGCCGACTTCCTCGCCGAGGTCGAGGGCGCCGAGGCGCCCGCCCAGGAGCCGGCCGTCGCGGGTGTCGACGCGCTGCCCGCCGGATCGGCTCTGCTCGTGGTCAAGCGCGGCCCCAACGCGGGGTCGAGGTTCCTGCTGGACCGCGACACGACCAGCGCGGGGCGGCACCCCGACAGCGACATCTTCCTCGACGACGTGACGGTCTCCCGCCGCCACGCCGAGTTCCGCCGTGAAGGCGGCGAGTTCGTGGTCATCGACGTGGGCAGCCTCAACGGCACCTACGTCAACCGCGAGCCCGTCGACCAGGCGGTGCTGGCGAACGGCGACGAGGTGCAGATCGGCAAGTTCCGCCTGGTGTTCCTGACCGGTCCGGGCGCCGGGGGCCAGGGGGCCTGAGCGATGGGGCTCCGGTGACGGCGGCCGGGCGGCCACGCGGGGGGTTGAGCATCGGGGCGGTGCTGGCGCAGCTGCGACCCGACTTCCCCGACGTCACCATCTCCAAGATCCGATTCCTGGAGTCGGAGGGGTTGGTCCGCCCGGCGCGCACGGCCTCCGGGTACCGGCAGTTCACGTCCGCGGACGTGGACCGCCTGCGGTACGTGCTGTCCGCCCAACGCGACCGGTACCTGCCGCTGAAGGTCATCAAGGAGCAGCTGGAGGCGGCCGACCACGGCGCGTCCAAGGCGTTGCGCGCGGCCGACCTCGCCCCGCCCGCCGGGCACCGCGTCACCCGCGAGGACCTGCTGGCGCGGGCCGGCGTCGAGCCCGGTGTGCTGGCGGACCTGGAGCGGCACGGCCTGATCAGGGCCGGTGCGGGCGGGTTGTACGACCACGAGGCGGTGCAGATCGCGTCGACCGTGCGGGCGATGGTCGAGCACGGGGTGCCGGCGCACCACCTGCACCCGTTCCGCGCCGCCGCCGACCACGACGTAGGGCTGGTCGAGCAGGTCGTCGGCGCGGCGGACCGGCAACGCGACCGGGCCGGTGCGGACGACGTCGTGCGGGAAGTGGCGGCGCTCTCGGTCACCCTGCACGCACTGCTGGTGAAGGTGGGTCTGCGCGACGTGGTCGGCCGCCCTGTTTCGCCCAGGTGAACGCGTGTCCGCATCGTGATCGGAAGCGCGCGGGATCGTGATGGGAAGCCGGCGGGCGGTTGCGCACTGAGCCCGCTTGGCGGGTAGCGTCGAAACTGTACGTGGGGGATCCTCGTGAGGTAGCGGGGACGCCAGAATTTCAGCGCGCTGAGGGAGGCGAGACCCGATGAGCGAAATGCGCGTCGTCGGCGTGCGGGTGGAACTGCCCGCCAACCAGCCGATCCTGCTGCTGCGTGAAACCGAGGGCGAACGGTACCTGCCGATCTGGATCGGATCGGTCGAGGCCACGGCGATCGCGTTGGAGCAGCAAGGTGTCCGTCCTGCCCGGCCGTTGACGCACGACTTGCTCAAGGACGTCATCGGGGCCCTCGGCAGGCAGTTGGAGCAGGTGCGGATCACGGACCTGCAGGAGGGCACGTACTTCGCGGAACTCGTGTTCGACGGCGACATCCGGGTGTCGGCGCGGCCCAGCGACTCCGTGGCGCTGGCCCTGAGGATCGGCGTGCCGATCCACGCCGAGGAGTCCGTGCTGGCGGAGGCGGGCCTCATCATCCCGGACGAGCAGGAGGACGAGGTCGAGAAGTTCCGCGAGTTCCTCGACTCGGTGTCCCCGGAAGACTTCCGCGGCGCCGACACGTAGGCCGCGGGCACTCGGGTCTCGACACGTGCCGCCCCGCACTCAGCCGCCTCGCAGCGGCCGAGCGCGGTACGCGACCAGGCCACCCACCGGCTGCCGGTCGGTGTGGTGCGCCCAGACCGTGCCGGTCGAACTTCGTCGCGGTGGGGCCGGTAGGCGTCGCGTCTTCACGTAGTCCGGGCTGCTTCTGAGCCGCGCTGGTAGCCACGCTCCTCCACGGGTCCATCCAGCACTGTCCACCTCGCGCCGTCCACACCCGAGCCAAGCCCCGCATCGCGCGCTGCCCGGCCGCGCGTCGCCACAGGCCTCCGCCCCCTGCACCGCTGGACCGCTGATCCGGCGCGCTCCATCCCGCCGCACCCTCACTCGCCACACACCCGCGCTCTCCGCGCGCCTCCGCTGCCGCTGCCCGCTCGCCGCCCGCCCGCCTCTGCTACCCGCTCGCGAGCCACCGCCCGCCCGCTGCCGCCACCCATCCACGCCACCCGCCAGCGCTCCCGTTGCCAGCCTGCGGCCCCGCTGGCCCGCTTACCGCCTGCGGCCTCACTCGCGGCCCCGCCTGTGGCCCTTCCTGCCCGCCCGGGGGTCCTGTCGCCCGTGTGTCCGGCGGCTGCCTGTGGACAACTAGGGCAGGCGCGGTGGGGGTGTGGACAAGCGGGTCGGGTGCTTGACAAAGGTCGGCACTTGCGAAGGGCCGGGACGGCGGTCGGGCGCCGGGGACGGCCCTTCGCAAGTGTGTGCGGTGCGTTGTGGATCAACCCCGCGTGCCACCTCCGGGTGTCACAAGTTCGGATTACACAACGTCAACATCGTTCGGCTAAACGATCACTAAACGTCATCCGAATGGCTTACGCCGGGCGACTCTCTCAACCTCAACCTCACGTTGAGGCCAGACACGCCCCGCGCGTCGCGTTGACCTGCCCCCTAGGCGGTCTTACCGTCGAACTCAGGTGAATTGCCACGGTGTTATTCGGGCACCGCGGCGGCTTCACGTTGGTCGCCGGTCGTCGTGACCGGACCGAGGGGAGGCAGGCGTGGTCGAGGAAGCGCCCATCCGGGCCGGATCCGGTGAACAGGGTGAACTGTTCCCGGACTCCTCGCTGCCGGACGAACTGGTCGGGTACCGCGGCCCCGCCGCGTGCCAGATCGCGGGCATCACCTACCGCCAGCTGGACTACTGGGCGCGCACGGGGTTGGTCAACCCGACGATAAGGAGTGCCCAGGGCTCAGGCAGCCAGCGGCTCTACTCGTTCAAGGACATCCTCGTCCTCAAGGTCGTCAAGAGACTGCTGGACACCGGCGTCTCGCTGCAGAACATCCGGGTCGCGGTCGACCACCTGCGCCGCCGCGGCGTGCAGGACCTGGCCCGGATCACGCTCTTCAGCGACGGGACGACGGTCTACGAGTGCACGTCCCCGGAGGAGGTGGTCGACCTGCTGCAGGGCGGCCAAGGGGTGTTCGGCATCGCGGTCAGCGGCGCGATGCGGGAGATCAGCGGCACGATCCACGACTTCCCCGCCGAACGCGCTGACGGGGCCGAGATCGTGGAGCCGTCCGACGACGAGCTGTCCCGCCGCCGCCGCACCCGGGCCATCGGCTGAGGCGGACGAGAGAGGCCACCGGAGGGTCGGAAGCGGCCCGAGGCCCACGGCGAGCGACCGGAGACCGACTGCGAGCGACCGACTGCGAGCGACCGGCGGCGGGCAGGCGGCGTACCGGGCACTGAGATCCACGTCGCGCGACGGCATTGCCCGCACGTCCAGCGGGTAGTCTTTCGCGCGTAGTCGCTTTATCCCGCGCGGGAGAGTCCGAGCCAGCCTCGGCGCCGAAGGAGCAAATCCTCCCCGGAACCTCTCAGGTGCAAAGGACCGCGCGGGTGAGACGCCTCTGGAAAGCGGGTCGGGCACAACCGGCCGACCCCGCCGACGGTGCAAGCCCGCCAGCCGGGTGAAGCTCTCAGGCGCCCGACGTCGGGCGGAAGACAGAGGGGGAGGGCAACGGCAGAAGTCTGTCCGGAGCCCTGGAGGCCAGCACCGATGACGCAGGACCGCATCCCCCTCGCCGCACTCGAGCACGGCACCCCGTTCGCCGACCGGCACGTGGGCCCGCGGCCCGCGGAGCTGGCCCGCATCCTCGACGTGATCGGTGTCGGCTCGCTGGAGGAGCTCGCGCAGCACGGTATCCCCGAGTCGATCCGCGAGCGCGACCTGGTGCTGGACCTGCCCGCGCCCGCCACCGAGACCGAGGCGCTGGCCGAGCTGCGCGCCCTGGCGGCGCAGAACCGCCCGATGACGCAGATGATCGGCCTCGGCTACTACGGCACGACGACCCCGCCGGTGATCCGCCGCAACGTGCTGGAGAACCCGGCCTGGTACACGGCGTACACGCCGTACCAGCCGGAGATCTCCCAGGGCAGGCTCGAAGCGCTGCTGAACTTCCAGACCGTCGTGGGCGACCTGACCTGCCTGCCGCTGGCCAACGCCTCGATGCTGGACGAGTCCACCGCCGCCGCCGAGGCGATGACGCTGGTCCGCCGGGCGGGTCGGTCCAAGTCGGACAAGTTCGTCGTGGACGCGGACACGCTGCCGCAGACGCTGGCCGTCATCGAGACGCGTGCCGAGCCGCTGGGCATCGAGATCGTCACCGCCGACCTGTCGCAGGGCATCGAGGGCCTCGGCCTGGGCGGCGACTTCTTCGGCGTGCTGCTGTCCTACCCCGGCGCGTCCGGTGTGGTCCGCGACCACGCGGCGGTGATCGAGGAGGTCCACAAGGCGGGCGCGCAGGTCGTCGTCGCGGCCGACCTGCTGTCGTTGACGCTGCTGCGCCCGCCCGGCGAGATCGGCGCGGACGTCGTCGTCGGCACCACCCAGCGGTTCGGCGTGCCGGTCGGGTTCGGCGGGCCGCACGCCGGGTACATGGCGGTGCGCCAGGGCCTCGAACGGCAGCTGCCGGGACGGCTCGTCGGCGTGTCGGTCGACGCGGACGGCTCGCTCGCCTACCGCCTCGCCCTCCAGACGCGGGAGCAGCACATCCGCCGGGAGAAGGCGACCAGCAACATCTGCACCGCGCAGGTCCTGCTCGCGGTGATCGCGTCGATGTACGCGGTGTACCACGGTCCGGAAGGGCTGAAGGCCATCGCGACCCGCGCGCACCGGATGGCGACCGTGCTGGCCGCCGGCCTGCTGGAGAACGGCGTCGAGGTCGTGCACGGCGAGTTCTTCGACACCGTGCGGGCCAGGGTCGAGGGCCGCGCCGCCGACGTCGTCACCGCCGCGCGCGAGCTGGGCGTGAACCTGTGGCAGGTCGACGCGGACGTCGTGTCCATCGCCTGCGACGAGACCACCACGCGCGACCACCTGGAACGGGTGTGGAAGGCGTTCGGCGTGACCGTCGCGGACGTGGACGGCCTGGACGCCGACACCGCCGACGGCATCCCCGCCGACCTGCGCCGCACCAGCGACTACCTGACCCACCCGGTGTTCCACTCGCACCGCTCCGAGACCGCGCTGCTGCGCTACCTGCGCGCGTTGTCCGACAAGGACGTCGCGCTGGACCGCAGCATGATCCCGCTCGGCTCGTGCACGATGAAGCTCAACGCCACGGCCGAGATGGAACCGATCACCTGGCCGGAGTTCGCCGACCTGCACCCGTTCGCGCCGCCGTCGGACGCCGCCGGCCTGCTGACGATCGTCGCGGACCTGGAGCGGTGGCTGGCCGAGGTCACCGGGTACGACGCGGTGTCGTTGCAGCCCAACGCGGGCAGCCAGGGCGAGTTCGCCGGCCTGCTGGCGATCCGCGCCTACCACCGCGCCAACGGCCACGCGCACCGCGACGTGTGCCTGATCCCGTCCAGCGCGCACGGCACCAACGCCGCGTCCGCCGTGATGGCCGGGATGCGGGTCGTGGTCGTCAAGTGCGACGACCACGGCAACGTCGACATCGAGCACCTGCGCGAGACGGTCGACGCGCACCGCGACGACCTGGCCGCGATCATGATCACGTATCCGTCGACGCACGGGGTGTACGAGGACACCGTGCGCGAGGTCTGCGGGCTGGTGCACGACGCGGGCGGCCAGGTCTACATCGACGGCGCGAACCTCAACGCGCTCATCGGACTGGCCCAGTACGGCAAGTTCGGCTCGGACGTGTCGCACCTGAACCTGCACAAGACGTTCTGCATCCCGCATGGCGGCGGCGGTCCCGGTGTCGGTCCGATCGGCGTGCGGTCGCACCTGGCTCCGTTCCTGCCGAACCACCCGCTGCAGCCGTCGGCCGGTCCGGCGACCGGCGTCGGTCCGATCAGCGCCGCGCCGTGGGGCTCGGCGTCGATCCTGCCGATCTCGTGGGCGTACGTGCGGATGATGGGCGCGGACGGCCTGCGCCGGGCGACGCTGACCGCGGTGGCGGCGGCGAACTACGTGGCACGCCGGTTGGACGAGCACTTCCCGGTGCTCTACACCGGCGAGGGCGGCTTCGTGGCCCACGAGTGCATCCTCGACCTGCGCCCGATCACCAAGGCGACCGGTGTGACGGTGGACGACGTGGCGAAGCGGTTGGCCGACTACGGGCTGCACGCGCCGACCATGTCGTTCCCGGTGGCGGGCACGCTCATGGTGGAGCCGACGGAGAGCGAGGACCTGGCCGAGATCGACCGGTTCATCGACGCGATGATCGCGATCCGGCACGAGATCGACCGCGTCGGCTCGGGCGAGTGGCCGGTCGACGACAACCCGCTGCGCAACGCGCCGCACACGGCGGCGTCCATCGCGGCCGAGTGGGACCACCCGTACAGCCGTGAGGTGGCGGTGTTCCCGGCGGGCACGTCCGCGCCGAAGATCTGGCCGCCGGTGCGCCGCATCGACGGCGCGAAGGGCGATCGCAACCTGGTCTGCTCCTGCCCGCCGGTCTCCGCCTACGGCGGCTGACCCACCGCACCCGGCCCCGGCGGCGGGTGCCCGCGCGCGCCCCCGGGCCCGGGCGGGACGGCGTGGGGGGGGGCGGGGCCAGCG
>NZ_JBFAAX010000220.1:0-3407 GCF_040639995.1 Actinosynnema sp. NPDC023658
GTGGACGGCAGCTCGACGACCCGGTGCCCGGGCGGCGCGGCGGCCGGCTCGGACGTCGTCGACCCGTGGCCCAGCCACACGTCGACCGGACCGCGGATCAGCTCCAGGATGAGCGGGGCGCCGGGGCGCGCCGGGTCCATCCGCTGCTTCGGGTCGACCGTCCGGGCCAGGACCCCGGGCTCGGGGACCTGGAGGCGGTGGGAGCCGGGCGTCCAGCCGCGGAGCCAGCGGGCGGGGCGGCTGAACGTCGTGATCTCGACGTGGAACTCCACGTCGTGCCGGAACTTCTGCGCGGTGGGGCTGCCGATGTCCAGCGAGCTGGTCTCCACCACCGGACCGGCGCCGGACCGCTTCGTCTTCGCCCGGTGGAACCTGATCGCGGCCTGGAGCACCGTGGTGACGCTGGCGAGGGACCGCCGGACCACGCCGAAACGCCCCTCGACCCCACCGGTCCACGCCTTGGTGGTGGTGGTCGCGCTGCCCAGCTTGGGACCACCGGCGGCGTAGTGGCGCACGCGCCGCCCGCCCAGCCCGCCCTGGTGGTCGCCGGGACCGTGCTTCGCCTTCACCACGATGTCGACGTAGTGGGTGCGGAACCGGTCGTGGCGGTGGAGCTGGACCGCCACACCCGGTCCCAGCAGCTCCGCCAGGTTCGTGCGCAGCGCGGACGCGGACAGCTTCGCGGTCAACGCGCGCACCCTGTCGAGCTGCTCGGCCGCCTTGACGGGCGACAGCCCGCTCTTGTACGGGTGCACGCCCCGCTGGTTCCAGGCGGGGAGGAAGTCCTCGAACCCGGGCAGCGCGTTCAGCGCCGCCTCCACCTGCGGCTGCACCTCCGCGGCGACGGCGAACCCGCTGATCCTGGCGTTGCCGGGAGCGAGGCCGGCGGCGAGGTACGGCGGTTCGAAGCGGGTGCCCGCGTCGACGGGCTCGACGAGCGCCGCGGCGGTGTCGAGCGGCAGCGGCAGCCCCTGCGCGGCGGCCTCCGCGACGCCCGTCCTCAGGTACGCCGTGGCGGGCAGGACGATGTCCTCGCCGGTGGGGGTGCGCACCTCGACATCCATGGCGACCCGGTAGAGGGCGACTCCCTCCTTGATCTCGACGCCCGTCCGGGTGGTGCTCGTGGTGCCCGCGTAGGACTCGTCCACCAGGCGCGCGGAGTACCCGCCGGTGAGGCCGGCGCCGCCGAACACCAGCAGGGGCAGGCCGAGGCCGCCACCGGCGGACCCGCGCAGCGTGAACCCGGTGGTGATGGAGGCGTTCGCGACGTTGGCGTCGACGTGCTGCTCGCGGTCGCGCAGCCGATCCTTCTTCCGGTTCACCCCCACCAGCGCGGCGTCGTGCAGCACCACCCGCGCGCGCACCGCGGCGGCGCGCGCGCCGTCCGATCCGGTCAGGTCGGGTGAGGTGACCCAACCGCTGATCATCGGCACCAGGTTGTTCGTGATGGTGGTGTGGCGCAGGAAGTCGCGCAGCTTGGCGCGCCCGTCGGCGCCCAACCTGGTGATCGACGGGTGCATCCTGCCCGCGACCAGCTCGAACGCCTTGTCCTCGTCGAGGTCGACCACGGCTTCCGCGAACGGGTGGTCCAACCTCCTGCCCCAGGCCCGGTCGAGCGGGCTCGCCGGGGCGGGGACCCAGCCCGGGGCGAAGTAGTCGTGCAGGTCGTCCGGCACCTGGAAGGTGACGTCCACGGCGCCGGCCGGGCCGCTGCGCACCTCCTCGCCGCGGACGACCCGGCCGTCGGCGTCCAGCAGGGAGACGGTGTAGCGCACCGGCAGGACCAGGTGGGTCGAGTCCCCGGAGCGGAGGATGCCCTGGTGCGTGAGGCTCGTCGTGACGGTGGCGTAGGTGTGCGGGTGGGAGCGCGGCACGCGCGCGATCGCCATGCCGTAGGGGCCGATCCCCTGGGTGACCATGGCGGCCACCGTCAGGTCGTTGGCCCTGGCGCCGTCGACCACCGCCGTCGAGGTGACGTTGGCGCCGGTGCGCACGTCGGTGACCGCCCGGTCGACGGGCTCGACGAGGGCGGCCTCGTCGTCGACCCGCAGCGGGGTCGCCGCGACCCGCAGCTCGAACCAGGAGCCGCCGACGGGCACCTGGAACGTGCGCCCACCGCCCATGAGGGACTCGAACTCGGTGCGCAAGGCGCGCTCCAGGCGACCGAGGTGCTTCGGGTCGGGCTCCCCGGTGGCGGGCAGCAGCGCCCTGACCGCGGGCAGGACCAGTTCGCGGCCGCGGGCGTCGATCGGCCTGATCGTGCCGAGCGCGCGGCCCTCCCGGAAGTAGTCGGGCAGCGTCTGCCAGAACCTGGCCACCGATGTCGTGGGGTCCTCCGGCGCGACGCCGTCGACCGGGACCCGCGGTTCGGTCGTCGCGGTGTCGGGTTCGCCGTCCCGGGCCGGTTGATCGGTCCCGCCGTCGCCGTCGTCCGAGTCCGCCGCGTCGAACAGCGCCAACCAGGACTCGCCGGGCTCGTCGTGGTCGGCCGACGTCGTGGGACCCGCCTGGCTGGGAGGCGCCAACCAGGACACGTCGGGGTCCTCCTCGACCACGGGGGCGAGCGCGTCGGACACCGGGAAGCGCGGGGCGTGCGGGCTGGCGAAGCGCTCCTCGCGCTCCATCGGCCCGGTCTCGACGGGCTGGTGACCGCGCCGCAGCATGACCCGCATGCGCTCGTGGATCCGGGTCAGGTGGTGGGGTCGGAGGTGCTGCGAGCCGCCGTCCATGAGACCGGCCACGGGGGCCCGGTGGCGCGGGAAGGCGCGCGGGTCCTCGTCGGGGTCGGTCTCATCGGGGCGGGTCTCGTCGTCGAGCCCGAGCAAGTGACCGGTCTCGTGGGCCGTGACGACCGGAGGGCTGTCCGCCCGCCACCTCAACTGGTCGGTGCGGGCGTGGGTGGGCGACACGCGGACGTGCGCGTCCCGCTCGTCGGTGAACTCGACCGTGACGTGGAACTGCCTGCCGTCCGGCAGGCCGTAGCCCTGGTTGAAGACCTCGTCGGCCCCTCGCGCGGCGCTGTCGGCGATGTGGGCGCGTTCCTCGGGCGTGAACTCCTCCGTCAGGAAGACCTTGACGGTGAAGTCGCGCACCTCGACGCCGTCGACCTCGAACTCCCGCACGTCGTAGGCGATCAGGGTCCGCACTCCCGAGAGCCGGGTCCCCTCGTACGTGACCGTGCTGGTGTCGAGCACGTGGAAGTGCTCCCCGCGCACCGTGCCGACCACCGGCGCGGACTCGCGGGCCTCGCGGACGCGCGCCGGGGCGACCGGGCTCGGCGGTGTGAACCAGGCATCGCCCGGACCGGTCGGGCGGGCGGGCGCGACCGCGGGGGCCGCCCTCAAAGCCCGCCCCCCCCGGCGCTCCGCCCGCGCGGGGTCCACCGCCCGGCGGTGGGGCCAGTCCAC
>NZ_JBFAAX010000220.1:3417-9399 GCF_040639995.1 Actinosynnema sp. NPDC023658
CTCGACCGGACGTCGACGTCGAACTCCGCGAAGATCTCGGCCACCCGGTGCGCGGCCTCCCCGACCACCCGGACCGGCGCCCGCAGGTACCCCGACGCCTGGCGGGCGGCCTGCTGCTGCTCCAGCTCCGCCACGAACGCCCGGATCTCCGCCCGCCGCTCCTCCGGCAACGAGCCCTGGGGGCTGAGGTCGTGGTACGCCCTCTCCAGCGTGAAGTCCGCCGCCGGCGACCGGTCGGCGCCGTTGTGGCGGCGCGCCTCGGCGAGGAGGCCGAGGTCGAGCGCGATCTGACGTGCCAGGAACTCCGGCCCGCCGCCACCCCCGCCGGTGGCGGCGTCGACCAGCAACCCGGTCAGGACCACCTGGCGGAAGTCGTGCAGCACGTCGTCGGCCCCGTAGGTCGGCACGACCGGTGAGGTCCGGGCGCCACCCGTGAGCGCCCTCACCATGCTGTCCGCCCGGGCCGCGGCGGACGCGAGCGCCGGGCCCCTGCCACCCAGGGCGGCCCACATGTCCGTGAACCGCTGGGCGGCGTCGCGCAACGACCTCGCCGACCACGGCCTCTGCCCCACCCTGACACCGTGCAGGACCAGGTCCGAGAACGCTTCCCCGATCGGCAGACCGCCCACCCGCCGGGCCGCCAGGATCGTGGCGGCGTTCCAACGCCTCGGCCACGACGCCTCGACGTTCCCCATTCGGAACTCGAGGATCGCGTTGGCCCTGCTCCGCTCACGCCACCTGGCCGGCACGCCGCTCAACAGGTCCACGGCCCGAGCGACCTCGTCAGGCCGGAAGCTCGGCAGCGCGAACGCCTGCAAGCCCTCGTGGAGCACCACCCTGTGCGCCATCATCTCGATGGGCAGGTACGTGTCGTTCGTGAAGTCCTCGGTGGCCAACCCGGCCACCAGTCCGGTCCGGACGTCGTTGACCAGGGCCCAGAACTCCTCGTCGTCCACCGGCGGTCGGGCCAGGGGGTCGTCCTGGAACTCGTCGGGCGTGCCGGTGTCCACTATGTCCCGGGCCTGCTCGATCGCGGACCTCGCCACGCTCGCGGCGAGCACCGCGGCCGCACCCTCCGGCGTCGCACCCACCACCCCAAGCGATTCCGCGACCCGCTCCCGCGCGGCCTCCTGGAGGCGCACGGGCACGTCCTCCAGCGAAGTGATGGCTTTGTCGGTCAGGGCCTTCATCTCGGCGGGGTCGTCGGGGAAGGGTGGCAGCCATTCCGCCAGGACCCGTGGCTCGTCGCCGTCACCATCGTCATCGGCGGCGGCGTCGTCCAAGACCATGCGGTCGATCACGCCCGCGGCGACGGCCTCGACGAGGCGTTCCCGCTTCTGCGGCGGGAACGCTTCCTTGACGCCGGACGAGACGATCGCGACCGCCTCCTCCTCGATGGTGGCCCAGATCATCGTTCCGATCAGCACGGCCAGGTCCTCGGCCACCACCGGGAGGAGAGGGCTGTAGGAAGTCCGGAACGCCACGATGGCCCGCGCCCGCCGGTGCACCGCCGGCCACTGCGGGTACGCGCGGTAGTGGTCTTCCTGACTGCGGCGGAAGTCCCTCAGCACCCTTGCGTTCGGGGGCCGCTCCCGGCCGGCGCGCAACGTCCGGCGGTCGGGGTACAGGTGGCCCACGACGTGCCACATCGGCACCATCGCGCTGCTGGGGTCACCGACCTCCAGGATCACGTCGGCGGCGATGTCCACGAGGTAGCTCCACGCCTCGTGGCCCACGACGTCGGCCGAACCGCCGGCCATCTCGACCACCTGGAGAGCCCGCCGGAAGAGGACGTCCTGCAAGGGCAGCGACAGCGCGAACAGGTTCGCCAGTGCGGTCGCCGACCGCTCCGACAGGTCTTCGATCGTCCACCGGGTGATGTCCTCCACCGAGGAGCGAACGGGGTCCTGCTCCGATTCCCACGACCCCGGGCTGATCGGCCGGACTTCCTCGTCCTCCGCCGGCTCGAACCCCGCGACCCCGGCGCCCGGGTCACCCGCGATCGGATCGCCCGCGACCGAGTCCTCGAAGCCCGAGTCCCCGAAGCCCGAGTCCGATCCCGCGTCCGAGCCCTGAAGGTCCACATCGGAGTCGGGCGCCCCGCCCCCCGCGTCCTCCGGCAGGTCGACGTCCCCGGACTCCGGCGGGAGTCCGAGCGGAGGTGCGGGTTGCAGCAGTTGATCGGTGGTGCGGTCGACCCACCACAGGTCGCGCGGCCCGACCAGGTCACCGACCGGGAACCGGCGGTCCTCGGGGCGAACCGGCTGCAGCAGGGGTCTCCCCGGCACCGGCGACCGAGGGGGAACGCCCAGGTGCACGATGATCCGGTCCGCGATCGCGAGCTGATCCAGGCCAATCCCCGCGAAATTGGTGGTGGCGTGCGCTTCCGCCTCGTAGGCGAATTCGACGGTGAGGTTGAACTGCTCACCGCCCGGGAGCCGGTAGCCCCTGTTGAACACCTCGTCCACCGCCTCGTGGACGTCGTCCGAGGACGGGTCGGAGGCGGTCACGTGCAGCTTGAGGTAGAAGTCGCGGACCCGGACGTCGTCGACCTCGAAGTCCCGGACGTCGTAGACGACGGGTATCCGCGGCCCGATCGGGTGGGGGCGCCCCGGCGCGGAGGCGTTCTGCCGGAACGCCTCGAAGCGCTCGCTGCGCACCGTGCCGAGCAACGGGGCGGACGCGCCGACGTCCCGGATGCGCTCCGGGGACACCGCGTTCGGGAGCGGGTCGAACCAGTCCGCGCCGGGGGCCTGGCTGTGCCGCCACGACGGGTCGTCCAGGATCGCCCGCCGCGCCGCCCTGGCAGCCAACCGCTCCACCGGTTCCCGCTCCGGGAACCGCCCTTCCCCTGCGGGGGGCAGGGTGGCCAGCGCGTAGCTCACCGGCCGCGGCCGGAGGGACCAGTCGACCAGCACCTCCACGGCCCCCGCGGTTCCCCACTCGTCCCTGATGTCCACGTCGAAGACCTCGTGGTCGTGGAAGATCTCGGTCACCCGGGACGCGGCCATGCCCGTGATCCGCACGCGAGGCGGCTGGTAGCCCTGTCGCGAACGCGCCTCCGACGCCCGGCTCACCTCCCGGGCCACCGACACCACGGCCGCCTCTTCCGCCGGGTCCAGCGGCTCGTCCGACGCGTACTCGACGCGGTGGAGGCTCTCGCCGACGAAGTGCGCCGGTTCCGAGGCGTCCGGGGACCCCAGGAGACGAGGGCTCGCGGGGCCGGCGAGGCCCAGGTCGAACGCGATCAGGGTGGCCAGGAACTCCGGCCCGGTGCCCCTCCCGCCGAGCAGCACGTGGACGACGGTCTCGGCCGCGACGACCTTGACGTACAAGTCGAACACCCGCTCGGCGAGGTGCTGGGGCACCGCCGGCGACACCCTGGTCTCGCCGATCGCGGACAGCACGGTGCTGCGCCCCCGCCGCC
This sequence comes from Actinosynnema sp. NPDC023658, assembly GCF_040639995.1. Taxonomy (NCBI): domain Bacteria; kingdom Bacillati; phylum Actinomycetota; class Actinomycetes; order Pseudonocardiales; family Pseudonocardiaceae; genus Actinosynnema; species Actinosynnema sp. NPDC023658. The sequence goes on from NZ_JBFAAX010000220.1 coordinate 6,845, forward strand.
ACGCCATGTCGGACAGCCGCCGATCCACGGTCGCCAGGAGGTTGTGCGCGGAGTTGTCGATCCGTTCCAGCGCCTCGACCGTCCACGGCGGCGCCCCCGAGCTGAAGCCGATGTCGAGCACCTCGCGGGGGAGCGGCGCGACGTGCTGCTCGATCTCGCCCAGCACACGCGGGTCGTGCCGGTGCTTCAGCAACTCCGCCTGGATGACATCGGACAGCGAACTGACCCAGGTGCCGCTGTGAGTGAACTGGAGGTGGGACAGGCGGAACCTGGCGATCGACTCGGCTTGAACCGCCGCCGCCTGGCGCACGTCGCCGTTCGACTGGACGTCGAAGGTGCTCACCACGCGCCTCGCCCAAGCCAAGTTGTCCGCAGTTATGAGGTACGGGTAGTCCAAGCGGCCGAGCTGGAGCGCCAGCCGGTGGGCCCAGACCTCGAAGTCCCGTTCCATCGGAGCCCTGGCCACCAGCCTGGTGGCGATGACCGCCTGCAAGTTCTGGACCAGGTCTTCGGACAGGTCTTGCTCGGGCACGCCGGACTCGACGATGAGCCACGCCCGGTGGAACGCGGCTCTCACCAGTTCCGCCGCCACCGCCCGCACGACGTCCTCGGAGACCTCTCGGGGGGCCGGCCGTCCGCCGGCGGTCTGCCCGAGGTGCGGCGCGCCCCACCTGGAGGTGGACGCCACGATGGCTCGTGCGCGCCGCATCGCGGTCGCCCTCATCCGCTCGTTCGCGGCCTCGGGCATGGCGGTGGAGCCGGGTGTCGGCGCCCACGTCCCGGATCGCACGTCGAAGGGCAGCGGGTGGTCGAAGAACCCCTCGTCGTCGCCGAGGCGGGCGAAGAACTCCGGTTGGTCGTCGACGTGGAAGACGACCCCCGCCTGCTCGCCGGGGTGGGTGACGAAGATCCAGTTGAGCACCGCGGGGGCGATGCCCTCGATCAGGTGGGCAGCCAACCGCGAAGGCACCTTCTCGTGGGCCTCGCCCGAGGCCACCACGCGTGCCGCCCGCTCGATCGCGTCGCGCAGCAGCATGTGGGTGAGCATCTCGGTCGCGTCCGCCGAGCGGTCGGGGCCGAGGGAGCCGTAGGAGGTCCGGGACGCGACGACCGCCCGCGCCCGACGTGCCGCGGCATCCTCGATGCGCGTCGGCACGTCCAGCGACCTGAGCTCCTGCACGGCGCGGTCCGCCTCCTGTGCGAAGAGGCCGATCGTCCACACCTCCCGGCCCGCGACCAGGTCCGGCGGCACGGCGGTCCGCAGGGCGGGCTCGACTCGCCGCAGCGACGCCTCGGCCACACCCAGGTCCCCGTACCCGGCCAGTGCCGCGGCGGCGAGGTCCACCACGTCCGTCCACACCCGGATGTCGGTCAGCGGACGGGCCCACTGCACCATCCGGGCCGCCCTCAGGTACACGGCCTCCTGGAGGGACCGCGAACCGCTGAACACCCACTCCCGCGCGAGCACCGCCTGCCGGCTCAGCAGCTCGTGCGTCCACTCGGTGGAGGGGTCGGACAGCACCTCCTCCAGCATCCGCCACGCCTGCTCGCGCATCACGTAGTCCGGCGGCGGGGTGTCGTCCTCGGGCTCGTGCGGGCGGACGAACCAGCGAGTGGCCTGCCGGGGACCCGGCACGAGGGGCCGATCGCGCAGGTTGGTCAGCGCGTTCTCGCGGTTCTGCACCTGCCACAGGTGGCGCGGCCTGACCGCGCTGCCCGTGAGGGCCTGGAGCAGGCGTTCCGCCGGGGTGCCCATGATCCCGCCGTCGTCGACCGCCTGCCCCTGGCCCGGCCGGCGCGCGAAGACGGAGCGGGCGTCGTCCCCGGGGGGCAGCCTGAGGTCATCCGGCGACGACGGCTGGGTGCGGCCGTGGTCGGTGTGGTCGTCGTCGACGCCGAGGTAGTGGAACAGCTCGTGCGCCGCGGTGACCGGGTTGAGGTGCTCCGGCCAGTGGTCCTGCGTGGCTCTCCGGACTCCCCCGACCCGGATGTCGGCGTGCGCGTCCAAGGGGTCGGAGACGAACTCGACGGTGACGTGGAACTGCTCCCCGCCGGGCAACCGGTACCCGCGGTTGAAGATCGCGTCGACCGCCCGGCGGACCCCCGTCCGGTACAGCGGCCCGACGCCGTCCGGCCGGTCCAGGCGCAGCTTGACGGTGTAGTCCCGGACGGGGACGCCGTCGACGGTGAACGCGCGCACGTCGTAGGCGATGAAGGTCTCCACGCCCCAGAGGAGGGGCCGGCCGCGGTCGACGCTGCTGGTGTCGAGCACCTGGTGGTGCTCGCCGCGCACCGTGCCGACGACCGGCGCCCGGCGCCGCGCCCGGCGGACGTCCGCGGAGCGCACGGCGTTCGGGAGGGGGTCGAACCAGTCCGCGGTGGTCGCCTCGCTGTGCCGCCACGAGGGGTCTTCCAGCACGGGCCGCCGCAGGGGCGGGAAGGCCGAGCGGTCCTCGCCGCCGCGCACGGGGGACCCGGCTTCCACGGTCCAGTCCACGTGCACGTCCACGCCGTCGTGGGGGGCGCCCGCCGCCCCTAGGACCCCGCGGGAAGCC
>NZ_JBFAAX010000221.1:0-9287 GCF_040639995.1 Actinosynnema sp. NPDC023658
CAGGGGTGCTCACGTCGTGCCCGGCGACCCGGAGGCGGTCGGCGGCGGCCAGCTCGACGGGGCGCAGGCCCAGCACGGAGTGGAACAGGACGATGTCGGTCACGACGCCATCCTCCCCCGACGCCCGACGCCCGACGCCCGACCGCGAGCCGCGGTTGCCGGTCGACGGGTCACCGCTCCCGGTCGGACGGGGTCAGACGGTGGCGAGCAGCGCTTCGAGCGGTCGGGGCAGGGCGTCCCGGGCCACCGCCACCTCCACCAGCAGCCGCGCGTAGCGCAACTTCCGGCGCGACCCGCTGCCCAGGAACCGCCGCAGCTGCGCGACGGGTTCCCTGCCGCGCCAAGCGGGCTGGCCCTGGAACGAGCGGAACGGCCCGAGGTCGCCCTGCGAGTCGAACAGCGCCTCCACCCCCGCGGGGCCCACCGCGCGGATCAGCTCGTCCTCCAAGTCCTCGTCGCAGACGAAGAACCCGAGGCGCTCCATGTCGACGCGCGTGGTCGGTGAGCCGAGCCCCGCCACGGTCAGCGCCTTCCGGAAGATGTCCTCCTCGTGCAGGTCGCACAGACCGGCGAGCCGCACGCCGGTGCCCAGCTCGGCCAGGGAGCGGTTGATCGCGTGGGCGCCGCCGATCGGCACGACCACCACCCGCTCCGCGTCGAGGTCCCGGCCACGACCCGACGCCGCCGTCTCCAGGGCGATCTGGTCGCTGATGCCCTCGACGAGCACCGCGGTCGCGGCGGTGCCGACCTTCGCCATCGCCGTGGCCGTCGCCCGGACCGGCGCGGCATGGCCGTTCGCGTAGCCCTGGAGCGTCCTGCGGGCCAGCTCCCGGCGGCTGCCGACGTCCATGTCCGCTTCCCGGTCGGTTGTGCGGCGGGGACTCGCGTACACCCCTGGCGGCCGCGTGATCAGGTCAAGTCCGCCACTCTAGGCGGGGCCGAGGTGATCTCACCAGCTCCACGGCGGTGGCCGCGAGGACCGCACCGAGACCGACCGGTCACCGCCTCACGGCAGCTCCCGCGCCGGAGGCCAGTGCGCGGACCTCCGCGAGCGTCGCGGTGACGCTGTCGCCGGGCGTGCTCATCGCCAGTGCGCCGTGCGCCAGCCCGTAGTCCACCGCCGTCCGCAGGGGCTCGCCGGTGAGCAGGCCGTGCACCAACCCGGAGACGAAGGCGTCACCCACGCCGACCCGGTCCAGCACGTCCACGGCGGTCATGTCGGTCCCGCGCACCACACCGGTGTCCGGCGACCAGGCGAAGGCGCCCCAGTCGTTGCTGCCCGCCGACCGCACCTGCCGCTCGGTCACCGCGACCACCCGGACCCCGGCGTCGGCGGCCTGGTCGAGCGCGTCGTGGACCGGCTGGTCCCAGGGCAGGCCGATCAGCACGTCGACGTGCCGGCTCAACTCCCGGTTGAGCCGCTGGGCCCGGTCCAGCCCACCGCGGTCGCGCCACAGGCTCTCCCGGTAGTTCAGGTCGAACGAGGTCACCACGCCGTGCCGCCGCGCCGCCCGCAGGGCTTCGGCGGCGACTTCGGCGGTGGAGTCGGACAGCGCCGCGAAGACGCCGCCGGTGTGGAACCAGCGGACGCCGGCCCCGCCGAACAACCCGTCCCAGTCCACCTCCCCGGGCCGCAACTGGGACACGGCGGTGTGCCCGCGGTCCGAGCAGCCCAACGCGCCCCGCACGCCGAACCCGCGTTCGACCACGTTGAGGCCGTTGCGCGCGGCCCGCCCGACGCCGTCGTCGCGCGCCCACCGGATCAGCCCGGTGTCGACTCCCCCTTGCAGGACCAGGTCTTCCACGAGGTGCCCGATCGGGTTGTCCACCAGGGCGGTGACGACGGCGGCCCGGTGGCCGAACGTGCGCCGCAACCCGCGCGCCACGTTGTACTCGCCGCCGCCCTCCCACACCCGGAACGAGCGGGCCGAGCGGATCCGCTCCTCGCCGGGATCCAGGCGGAGCATCACCTCACCGAGGGCCACCACGTCGTAGCGGCAGTCCTCCTCGGGACGCGCCCCGAGGTCGGTGACCGCGTTCACCTGCCCAACCAGCCGCCGTCGACCGGCACCAGGGCGCCGTGCACGTAGTCCGAGGCGGCGGAGGCGAGGAACACCGCGACACCGGCGAAGTCCTCGGGACGCCCCCACCGGCCGGCGGGGATGCGCTCCAGGATCGCCGGGCCGCGCGTCGGGTCGTCGCGCAGCGCCTGCGTGTTGTCGGTGGCGATGTAGCCGGGAACGATGGCGTTGACGTTCACGCCCCGGCCGGCCCACTCGTTGGCCAGCGCGCGGGTGAGGCCCGCGATGCCGGACTTGGCCGCCGCGTACCCCGGCACGGTGATGCCGCCCTGGTAGCTGAGCAGCGACGCGGTGAAGATGATCTTCCCGCGGCCGCGTTCGAGCATCCCCCGGCCGATCTCGCGGCTGAGCACGAACTGGCTGGACAGGTCGACGGTGAGCACGTGGTCGAAGTCCTCGTCGCTGTGCTCGGCGGCGGGTGCGCGGCGGATCGTGCCGGCGTTGTTGACCAGCACGTCCACCGGCGTGCCGGCCAGCTCGGTGGCGAACGCGGCGACTGCGGCCCGGTCCGCGAAGTCCACCCGGTGCCCCTGGAACGAGCGGCCCAGCGCGCGCACGCGCTTCTCGACCTCGCTGCCCGAGGGCTCCAGCCCCGCGCTGACGGCGATGATGTCCGCGCCCGCCGAGGCGAGCGCCTCCGCGATCGCCAGCCCGATCCCGCGCCGGGCTCCGGTGACCACGGCCACCCGGCCGCTCAGGTCGAACAGGTTGTCCACGTCGGTCATCCCCGTGCTCCGCAGTCGATGAGGATCTTCATCTCGCCGGCGCCGTTCTCCAGCGCCTCGAACGCCTCCTGGGCACGCGCGAGCGGCTCGACCCGGGTGACGAGGTCGGCGGTCGGGATCGTGCCGTCCGCGATCAGCGCCACCGCCCGCTCGAAGTCCGGGCGCTCGTACAGCCGCGCGCCGACCAGCGTCAGCTCGCGCCAGAAGAACCGGTGCAGGTTCACCTCGCGGGGCGTCGGGTGGATGGCGACCAGGCACAGCCTGCCCCGCACGCCGAGGGCCGCCACCGCGCTCTCCACGCCCGCCTGGGCGCCGGACACCTCGAACGCCACGGGCACGCCGGCGCCCTCCGTCCAGCTCTCCACGACGGCGGCCAGGTCCTCGCCCACCGGGTCGACCACCCGCAAACCGAGGCGCTGCGCCAGTTCGCGCCGCCCGCGGTCCACCTCCGCGACCAGGACCTCCGCCCCGGCGTGGCGCGCGACGACCGCGATGAGCAGGCCGACCGGTCCACCGCCGACGACCAGCACCCGCTCCCCCGCCGCGACCTCGGCCCGCCGAACGTCGTGCACCGCCACGGCCGTCGGCTCCACCAGCGCCGCGTCCCGCAACGACACGGCCTCGGGCACGGCGACCAGGGTGCGGGCGTCGACCACCCACGACTGCCGCATCGAGCCGGGCGCGTCGATGCCGATGAACGACAGGCGGTGGCAGATGTGGCTGTGCCCGGTGGTGCAGGCGGGGCAGTCGCCGCACCAGTCCAGCGGCATGACGGTCACCGGGTCACCGGCGGCCCAGCCGGAGACCTCCGGCCCCACGGCGGCGACGACACCGGACATCTCGTGCCCGATCACCTGCGGCGCCGCCACGCGGTTGTCCATGTGGCCGTGGAAGATGTGCAGGTCGGTGCCGCAGACACCGGTGTAGGCGACGTCGATGCGCACCTGGCCCGGTCCCGGCTCGGCGGCCTCGGCCTCTTGGAGGGTGACGGAACCCCGGTGGGTGTACGTGGCTTGGTACAACTGCGCGCTCCTGGTCCTCGGGAGGTCGGTCGGGCCCGCCGGCGGCGTGGTCGCGCGCCGGCGGCGGGTGGTCCGCGCGCGTCGCGCCAGTACTCGCCGTCGGGGAAGGTGTAGCGGCGCACCGAGTCCGAGCGCATCTCGATGCTGTAGCCCGGCTCGGTCGGCACGCGGTAAGCGCCGCCGTCGACGACCACGGGCGTGAGGAAGTGCTCGTGCAGGTTGTCCACGTACTCGGCCACGCGCCCGTCGAGGGTGCCGGACACGGCCACGTAGTCGAAGATCGACAGGTGCTGCACGTACTCGCACAGGCCGACGCCGCCCGCGTGCGGGCACACCGGGATGCCGCGCTTGGCCGCCATCAGCAGCACCGGCACGATCTCGTTGACGCTGGCGAGCCGGCAGCTGTCGATCTGGCAGAAGTCGATGGCCTCCAGCTGGAGCAGCTGCTTGAACATCACCCGGTTGTGCACGTGCTCCCCCGTGGCGACGCCGATGCCCAGCGGCGCCAGGCCGGCCCGCACCTGCGCGTGGCCGACGAGGTCGTCGGGGCTGGTCGGCTCTTCGATCCACAGTGGACGGAACTCCGCGAGCGCCGAGACCCACTCGACGGCCTCGCGCGCCTCCCAGACCTGGTTGGAGTCGATCATCAGCGTCCGGTCGGGCCCCAGTTCCTCGCGGGCGATGCGCAGCCTGCGCACGTCGTCCTCCAGGGCACCGCCCACCTTGAGCTTGACGTGGCCCCACCCGTCCTCGACCGCCTGCCGCACCAGCTGCCGCAGCTTCCCGTCGTCGTACCCCAGCCAGCCCGGTGAGGTGGTGTAGGCCGGGTAGCCCTGCGCTTCGAGCGTCGCGACGCGGTCGGCACGACCGGAGCGCATCTCCTCCAGCATCCGGCGGGCGTCGTCGGCGGTCAGCTCGTTGTCCAGGTAGCGGAAGTCGCAGGCCGCGATGAGCTCGTCCACCGGCATCTCGACCAGCAGCCGCCACAGCGGCACGCCGTGGTGGCGCGCGGCCAGGTCCCACGCCGCGTTGAGGACGGCGGCGATCGCCAGGTGGACCGCGCCCTTCTCCGGACCCAGCCAGCGCAGCTGCGAGTCGTTGACCAGTTCGCGGTAGAGCGCGCCGAGTCCCGGGCCGGTGGCCAGCGCGTCGACGTCGAGGCCGATCAACGCCCGGGAGAGCTGACCGGCCAACGTCACGCAGACGTCGTTGCCGCGCCCGATGGTGAACGTGAGGCCGTAGCCGGTGAGGGCGTCGTCCGTCGTGCGGACGATGACGTACGCCGCCGAGTAGTCGCCGTCCGGGTTCATCGCGTCCGAGCCCTCCGCGGTCGCGGAGGTCGGGAAGCGGATGTCGACGACCTCCACCGCGGTGATCGTCGCCCGGCTCGGGGCCGCGCGGTCCGGGGTCGTGTCCGCCGGGGTGGCAGTGGTCATGGGAACCTCCATCTGGCGGGTGGCGAGCGCGCGGAACGGGCGCGGCCTCCGTCGACCGGCACGATCAGGTGGACACACCGCGAGACGTCGAGACGGCCACGTAAACATCCGACGTCGTTGCTTACATCTGATCTTTGCCGGAGAGTCCCTCGGATATCAATACGCCAAACGGACTAGTGTTCGCCTTATTGATAGGATGTCTCTCCCGGACTCGTGCCGGCCGGACACGTGGGCCAAGCGCATCGGGCGCGGCGACGGCCGAAGGTATGATGTTTCGATCTCCAGCACAGCGAGGGGTACCCGTGGCACTGACCGACGAGGCGATCGCGAAGATCCGGGCGATGATCCAGTCCGGTGAGCTGCCGCCCGGCACGCGCCTGCCACCGGAACCGCAGCTGGCCGCCCAGATGGGGTTGTCCCGCAGCGGTGTGCGGGAAGCGGTGAAGGTGCTGGAGTCCGCCCGCGTGCTCGACGTGCGGCGCGGCGACGGCACCTACGTCACCAGCCTCGCGCCACGCCTGCTGCTGGAAGGGCTTGGCGTGGCGGTGGAGCTGCTGCGCGACGACACCCTGCTGGAGGTCATGGAGGTCCGCCGCCTGCTGGAACCGATGGCGACCGGCCTGGCCGCCGTCCGCATGCAGCAGGACGACCTCGACACCCTGGGCAAGATCCTGGACGACATGCGGGCCGCCAGCGAGGACGCCGAGCTGCTCATCCAGTACGACACGGCCTTCCACCGCACGGTCATCGCCGCGACCGGCAACGAGACGCTCACCTCGCTGCTGGAGGGCCTGTCCAGCCGCACCGTCCGGGCACGGGTCTGGCGCGGCCTCATAGAGGGCAACGCCGCCCACATCACCCTGGCCGAGCACGAGGCCATCTACAACGCCCTGCGCGCACGCGACCAACTGCTCGCGCAGTCCAGCGCCATGGTCCACGTCAACACCTCGGAGGCGTGGCTGCGCGAGGTGCTGACGTCCTCCGAGCACCCCGCCGGCTGACCGCACCACGTCACCGGGCCCGGCTCGGCGTCGAGCGGACACCGGGCCCGTTCCGCTCCGGCGTCCTCGGCCGCGCCCGGTCAGTCGCGCGAGCGGCGGAGGCGTCGGCACGTCTCCAACGCCCGGTACAACGAGGCCTCGGCCGCCTGGAGGTCGCCCTGGCGCGCGGCGGCGAGGGCGGTGAGCACGTGGCCGATCACCTCGCCCTGCCGGCCCGAGCCGTTCTCCGCCGCCCACGACCGGTTGCGCTGGGTCGGCACGTGCGGTCGGGGCGGGCAGGCCAGCGCGCCGCCGTGCACGCGGATCAGCCGGCCCAGCCCTGACAGCGCGAGCAGGTCGCGGCGGATGGTCGCGGCGGAGGCGCGGGTGGCGGCCTGGATCTCGGGGATGGTCAGGAACCCGCGCTCAGCGAGCGCGTTCACGATCTGCTGGCGGCGGACCGGTGCGGGGTTGCGGCGGCCGACGTCGTTGGCGTGCCTCATGGTGTTCGGCTCCCTGTGCGGAGTGACGAGCTTCCGTGTGCGGAGTGGCGAGTGGTCTGCGGTTACCTGGCCGTGCGCGGCGACGACCGCTGCTCTGCGGCGACCGCGCACCGGTGTTCCTCCTCCATCCGCGTCACCGGAGCCCCGCTCCCCCGGGAACGGTCCCAGGAGCCGACAGGCGCTCCCGTGCTCGACAACAAGGGGCCAAGGACTCCACGCATCGGACTGAGTTGTGGCAGTGAACGATTTCCGGTCACAACACGCCAGTCTCAATTGGCCGCGCACCCGGAAGACGTCAGACTTCCCTCTCGCAGTCTCCGTAGCGCCGCCCGCAGACTTTGATACGTTCTGAAACTAACTCGTGGTCCAGCCGAGCGCAAGCCGTTGGCGTCCGCCGGACGGCGCCCGCACCGACCGGGCCCCGGTGAGCACCCGAACAACACAGTTTCGTCAGATGTCTATCCCTCGTCGCACAACTCCTGAGAATGCTTCAGAAGCGTGCAAAACCACCTGAGCCAGCCCAAGCAGTAGGTCCAGCGCAGATGTTCGCCACGCTCCGCCGGAGCGGCGAGAGGCATTGACCCGATACGCACACCCTGTTTAACGTCTGATGTCTCGCGTGTTGCGGATCCCGCACCTCTCCTGGAGGGCCTCCATGTCATCGTCCCCCCACAGCCGACGTCGCTTCCTCACCGTGGTCGGCGTCGGCGGAGCAAGCGCCGCCCTGGCCGGTGGCACCGACCTGCTGCGCCACCTACCCGCCGGAGCCGCCATCCCCGGCCCGACGAGCTACTCGGCGTCCTGGGCGTCGGTCGACCAGCACCCGCCCGCCGCGGAGTGGTTCCAGGACGCCAAGTTCGGGATCTACTTCCACTGGGGCGTGTTCAGCGTGCCCGCGTACGACAACGAGTGGTACCCGCGCAACATGTACATCAGCGGTTCGCGGGCCAACACCCACCACCGCGACGTCTACGGCGAGCCATCGGCCTGGCCGTACCACAACTTCATCGACGGGGCGCGGGACAAGGCGGGCGCGTTCGTGCAGTTCGCGCCGAAGCTCAAGTCCGCGGGCGGCAACTTCGACCCGAACGAGTGGGCGCAGCTGTTCGCCGACGCGGGCGCGAAGTACGCGGGCCCGGTGGCCGAGCACCACGACGGCTACTCCATGTGGAACAGCAGCGTCAACGAGTGGAACTCCGCCGCCCGCGGTCCCCGGCTGGACCTGGTGCGCCTGCACGCCGACGCGATCCGGTCCAAGGGCATGAAGCTGATGCTGGCCATGCACCACGCCTACAACTTCACCGGCTTCTACGACAACGCGCCCGCCCAGTCCAGCACCACCTTGAAGAAGCTGTACGGCCAACTCGGCTCGACCGCGCAGAACCAGCTCTGGTACGACAAGCTCAAGGAGATCATCGACGGCTACCAGCCCGACATCATCTGGCAGGACTTCAACCTCACCCGCGTCGACGAGGCCCAACGGCTGAAATTCCTGTCCTACTACTACAACCGCGCCGTCGCCTGGGACAAGGAGGTCGTCGCCACCTACAAGGACGGCTTCGACAACCGGGGCGAGGTCTTCGACTTCGAGCGCGGCGGCCCCGCCGACATCCAGAACCCCTACTGGCTCACCGACGACAGCATCTCCAGCTCCAGCTGGTGCTACACGGTCGGCATCGGCTACTACTCGCTGGCCGCGATGCTGCACTCGCTGATCGACCGGGTCAGCAAGAACGGCAACATGGTGCTCAACATCGCCCCGATGGCCGACGGCACCATCCCCAGCGGTCAGCGCAGCGTCCTGCTCGGCATGGGCGACTACCTCAAGCGCTTCGGCGAGTCCATCTACGCCACCCGCGCCTGGAGCGTCTACGGCGAGGGCCCCACCAAGATGGGCGGCGGTTCGTTCACCACGCCTCGCGCCGGCACCAACACCGACATCCGGTTCACCCGCAACAAGGCCACCACGGTGCTGTACGCGACCGTGCTCGGCTGGCCCGGCAGCACGCTGAACATCACCACCCTGGCGTCGGGGCGGATCGACCTGGGCACCTTGACGTCCGTGCAACTGCTCGGCTCGACCGCCGGCTCCTACACGAACCTGCCCAACCGGTCACAGGACGGTTCCGGCCTGCACATCTCCATGCCGTCCTCCAGCGCGCCGTTCAGCGCACCCGCCTACGTCGTCAAGCTGACCTTCTCCGGCCAGATCCCGACGCTCGGCGGCGGCGTCCTGCCCACCGGCTGGGCGCGGATCTCCAACATGACCAACGGCCTGGCCCTGGACAGCGGCGGCAATGTCGCCTCCGGCTCGGTCGTCAAGCAGTGGACCTACGACGGCAGCACCAACCTCCAGTGGCAACTGGTCGACCTCGGCACCGGGTACTACCGCATCGTCAACCGCACCAACGGCATGGTGGCCGACAGCTGGGGCAACACCACCAACGGCGCGGACCTCCGACAGGCCCCCTGGAACGGCGGGGTCAACCAGCAATGGCGACTCAACGCCACAGGCGGCGGCCGCTACCAGATCATCAACC
>NZ_JBFAAX010000222.1:0-1247 GCF_040639995.1 Actinosynnema sp. NPDC023658
CGGCGGCCTGGGGGGGCGGGGGGGGCCCGACGGCCCCCCCCCCACCACCACTCAGACCCCCCCCCGCCGCCCCCCCCCCGCCGCCCGGCCCCCCGCCCGGGGCGCCCCCCCGCTCCCCGGCGTGGAGCTGCGGGTCGTCGGTGACGAGCCGGGCGAGGTCGAGGTGCGCGGGCCGAACCTGTTCCTGGAGTACCTGAACCGGCCCGACGCCACGCGGGAGGCGTTCCGCGACGGGTGGTTCCGCACCGGCGACCTGGCCGTGGTCGACCCGGACGGGTACGTGCGGATCGTCGGCCGCCGCGCCACGGACCTGATCAAGAGCGGCGGCTACAAGATCGGCGCGGGCGAGATCGAGAACGCCCTGCTGGAGCACCCCTCGGTGGCCGAGGTCGCGGTGACCGGCGAACCGGACGACGACCTGGGCGAGCGGGTGGTGGCGTGGGTCGTCGCGCACGGCGAGCCGCCCGCGCCGGAGGCGTTGAGCGACCACGTGGCCCGGCTGCTGTCGCCGCACAAGCGGCCCAGGGTCGTCCGGTACGTGGACGCGTTGCCGCGCAACGACATGGGCAAGGTGCTGAAGCGGGAGCTGCGGTGACTCCCCCGCCGCCGAACCCGCTCGGCTGGCCCGGGTACGAGGCGCAGCTGGAGCGGGCGCGGGCGCGGTCCGGCGGTGACGAGTCGGTGTCCTGGCGGCGCGCGCCACGAGCGGTGGAGATCACCTTCGACTTCCGGTTCCTCGGCGGCTCGGTGGGCACGGCGACGGGCGCGCTGATCGAGGAGGCGTTCACCGCGGCGGGGGCCGCGCGGTTGCCCGTGGTGTCGCGGATCGCCACCGGCGGCAGCCGCATGCAGGAGGGCATGTTGTCGCTGCGGCAGCTGCAACGGGTGGCACGGCTGTGCGCGGCGCACCGGGCGGCCGGGTTGCCGCACGTGTCCGTGCTGACCGACCCGACGACGGGCGGGCTGTGGGCGTCGCTGGGTGCGGGCGCGGACGTGGTGGTCGCGGTGTCCGGCGCGCAGGTCGGGTTCGCGGGCAGCCGGGTCCGCCCGGCCGACGACCCCGCCTACACCGCCGAGGGCCAGCTCGCGGCCGGCACGGTGGACCTGGTCGTGCCGCCGGAGGACGTCGCCCCGACCGTGGCCGGGATCCTCGACCTGCTCACGCGCGGTGACGCGGTGCCGGCCGAGGTGCCGCGCGCCCTGGGTGCCGCGGAGCTGCCCACGGACGGGTGGAGCGCGGTGCGACG
>NZ_JBFAAX010000222.1:1257-9273 GCF_040639995.1 Actinosynnema sp. NPDC023658
CGGGCGCGCGCTGCGCAACGTCCGCGCGCCGACGCGTACCTGGACGACTACTTCGACCTGCGGGTGCCGATCAGCGGCGACCGGGCGGGCGGCGTCGACCCGGGGATGCGGTGCGGCGTCGGCAGCCGCGAGGGGCGGGCGGTCGCGTTCGCCGCCCAGACCGGCACCGCGAACACCCCGGCCGGTTTCCGCACCGCGGCACGCCTGATCCGGCTGGCGGAGCGGTTCGCGCTGCCCGTGCTGACCCTGGTGGACACGCCGGGCGCGGCCAACGACGCGGCGGCCGAGCGGGCCGGTGTCGGTGCGGCCATCGCGGAGCTGTTCGCGACCGTCGCCGAGGCCCGCGTGCCGATCACCACGCTGGTCATCGGGGAGGGCGGTTCCGGCGGCGCGTTGGCGCTGTCGTCGCCGGAGCACACGTGGATCACGCCGGACGCCTACTTCTCCGTGATCGCGCCGGAACTGGCGGCGGCGATCCTCAAGCGCGACGACGTGCCCCGGCTCGCGGACGACCTGCGGTTGCGCCCGCAGGACCTGGTGGAGCTGGGCGCGGTCCGCGGTATCTCCCACCGCTAGCCCCGACGCGGCGCACGTCGGCGCGGCCTCCGCGCGGCCTCGACGCCGCCGGGGCCTCGGGCGCAGGTCAGACCGGCAGTTCGCGGTCGACCCAGGCCCCGTGCGGGTGCAGGTGGGCGATGCGCACGTCGTCGTCCCGCCGTTCCAGCCTGATCAGCAGGTGGTCCTCGGACAGCCGCTCCGCCGCGCCCTCGCCCCACTCGACGGCGACCACGGCGTCCACCAGGTCGGTGTCCAGGTCGAGGTCGTCCAGCTCGTCCAGGTGCCCGCCGAGCCGGTAGGCGTCCACGTGCACCAGCGGCACGCCGCGGCCACCCGGCGCGGGGTCGTGCACGCGGGCGATCACGAACGTCGGGGAACTCACCCGACCCGTCACCCCGAGGCCGCCGGCGAGGCCGCGCACCAGCGCCGTCTTGCCCGCGCCCAGCGGACCGGACAGCAGCAGCAGGTCACCGCCCCGCACCAGCCCGCCCAGCCTGCGCCCGAACTCCTCGGTGTCGTGCACCTCGGGGAGCGTCACGCTCACGCTCGCCATCACCACCGCCGCCTGCTTTCCGACCGTTCGGCGGCACTGCGCCGAACCAAGCCGACCAGGTGCCCGGTGACCAGGTCGGGTTGTTCCAACATGAGCATGTGGCCCGCCCCGGACACGCGGACCAGTTCACCGTTCGGGATCTCCTCCGCGATCCGCTCGGCGTGCGAGAACGGCGTCAGCTTGTCCGCGTCACCGCTGATCACCAGCACCTCGCAGTGCCGCAGGCCGGCCAGCGCCTTGTAGCGGTTGTGCGTGCCGAGGGTCTCCAGGAACTCCGTGAGCACCTGCACCGTCGTGCCGCTGATCATCTTCTCCATCAGGTCGACCAACGACGGGCTGACCTCGCCGGTGCCGAACGCCAACGCCCGGATGCCGCTCCACGTCAGCGTGGACGCCCGGCGCCGGACCCACTCCACCAGCCCCGGTTGCAGGCCGGCCAACCGGCCGACGCCCAGCGTCACCGGGTTGTGGCGGGACAGCACGGACTTCGGCAGCCCCGCGCCGCCGACCTCGCCCGCCGCCGTGCCGACGAGCGCCACACCGCGCACCCGCTCGGCGAACAACCTGGGCAGCTGCTCGGCCAGCGCCATGATCGTCATGCCGCCCATGGAGTGACCCACCAGCACCAGCGGCCCGGTGGGCGCCATGGAGCGGATCACCGCGTCGAGGTCCCTGGCGCACTGGTCGATCGTGCTGCCCTCGGCGGTGGACCGGCCGGACCGGCCGTGGCCGCGCTGGTCGTAGAGGACCTGGCGGACGCGCGGCCCGGTGAGCGCGGCCAGGTCGCGGCGCTGGAAGTGCCAGGAGCGGCGGTCCAGCGCGAACCCGTGCACGAGGACGACCGTGAGGTCGGGTTTCCCGCCGTCGGCCGGGTCGACCTCCTCGACCGATAGCGGCACGCCGTCGTCGGCCGCGACGGTGGACTCGCGGTTCGGCGTGAGGCGGCCCAGCGGTTCCTCGGCCAGCGGGTCGTCGGCCTGCCGGTCGTGCGAGACCTTCTTCTGGTTGGCGGCGACGCCGACCGCGACACCGGTCGCGGCGGCACCGATGATGCCGCCGGCCCAGCCGACGGCCTTCCACACGGTGTTCACCGCCGCGTCCCGGCGTAGGTCCTGGTCACGCGCGGCCGGTACATGCCGGTGACGATCTCGTAGTCGATGGTGCCGGTGGTGTCGGCCCACTCGCGGGCCGTGGGCTCGCCGCGGTCGCCGGGCCCGAACAGCACGACCTCGTCGCCCTCCGCCACCACGTCGTCGCCGCAGTCCACCACGACCTGGTCCATGCAGACGCGGCCGACGACCGGGCGGCGGCGTCCGGCGAGCCAGACGTCCATCCGGTTGGACAGGCTGCGCGGCACGCCGTCGGCGTACCCGACGGGCACCAGGGCCAGGTTCGTGTCCCTCTTCGCGGTCCACGTGAGGCCGTAGGACACCGATTCACCGGCCGGGACGCGCTTGGCCAGGGCGACCGTCGAGCGGAACGTCATGACGGGGCGCAGGTCGGTCGGCACGGGCACCGGGTTGAGGCCGTAGATCGCGATGCCGGGGCGGACCAGGTCGAGGTGCAGGTCGGGGCGGGTGATGAGGGCGGCGGAGTTGGCGATGTGGCGGCGCGGGTCCAGGCCCGCGGCGACGGCTTCGCGGTAGGCGTCGTCGAAGCGCTCGGCCTGGGCGTCGGTGGCGCGGTGGCCGATCTCGTCCGCGACGGCCAGGTGCGACCAGATCGAGTGAACTTCGACGTTGTGGGTCTTGGCGGCGCGCTCGACCAGCTCGGGCCAGTCGGCGGCCGGGCAGCCGTTGCGGGACAGCCCGGTGTCGATCTTGAGGTGGACGCGGGCGGTCCGGCCGGCCTTGTCGGCCGCCGCCGAGATCTCCTCCAGCTGGGCGAGCGAGGACGCGGACAGGTCGACGTCCCGCTCGACGCCGGCCGTGTAGTCGGTGCCGGGCGGGTCCAGCCAGGCCAGGACCGGCACGGTGAGGCCGGCCTCGCGCAGCACGAGGGCCTCCGCGAGGGAGCAGGAGCCGAGCCAGGTCGCGCCCGCCTCCACGGCCGCTCTGGCCACCTCCACCGCGCCGTGCCCGTACCCGTCGGCCTTGACCACGGCCATCGTGTCGGCGTTCGGCGCGAGGGCGTCGAGGTGGGCGACGTTGTGCCGGAGGTTGTCGAGGTCGATCACGACCTCAGCGCGAGGAGCAGCCATAACGCCGTTCATGGTGACACAACCGCCTTCGCCCCGAACGCGCGAGTCGACCCTCCGCCTCCCGCGTGTCCAACCTCCGGAACACGCGTGTCCAACCTCCAGAACGCGAGAGTCCTACGTTCAGAACGCGAGAGTCCTACGTCCAGAACGCGAGAGTCCTACGTCCAGGACACCTGAGTTGAACGCTCAGCGCGCACCGACCGGCGGCCGGCGGCGGAACCGGGCGTCCGACGCGCGGGACGTGGGGGGCGGAGCGGTCAGAGGGCGCGGACGGTGCGGATCGCGTCGGGGATCGCGTGCAGGAGGGAACTCGCCGGGATCGGTGCGCCGTCCGCCGCAGCCTCCGCCGCGAGGACGTGCACCCTCGCCGCGCAGCCCGCCGCCAGCACGGGGTCCAGCCCGGCGGCCAGCAGCGAGCCCAGCACGCCGGACAGCACGTCACCCGATCCGGCGGTCGCGGCCCACGACGTGCGGGCCCG
The DNA here is from genome assembly GCF_040639995.1 of Actinosynnema sp. NPDC023658. NCBI lineage: Bacteria > Bacillati > Actinomycetota > Actinomycetes > Pseudonocardiales > Pseudonocardiaceae > Actinosynnema > Actinosynnema sp. NPDC023658. The sequence continues at coordinate 5,048 of NZ_JBFAAX010000222.1, forward strand.
GTTGACCAGCACCCGGCCGTCCGGTCCGGCGACGACGGTGGCGTGCCCCTTCAGCAGCACGACGGCGTTGAACCGCTCCGCGGCCTTCCGCGCGGCCGTCACCCGATCGGTGCCGACGGGTCCGGCCAGGCGCTCGTACTCGCGGTCGTGCGGCGTCAGCACGAGCGGGGTGTCGGGGTCGCGCGCGTCCCACAGGTCGGGGTTGTTGGCGAGCATGGTGATCGCGTCGGCGTCCGCGCACACCGGCACGCCCGCCTCCAGCACGGTCCGCAGCACGGCCTCCGAGCCCAACCCGGTGCCCAGGCCGGGCCCGACGACCCACGCCTGCACGCGCCCGGCGTCGGTGATCGACCCGGTGCAGACCGCTTCCGGCCACCGCGCCCGGACGTCCTCGGCCGCCGCACCGGCATACCTGACCAGGCCGGACGTCGACAGCAGCGCCGCGCCCGTCGACAGCACCGCCGCGCCCGGGTACGTCGCGGATCCGGCCGCGACGCCCGTCACGCCCTGGGTGTACTTGTCGTCCTCCGGGCCGGGCACCGGCCACGCCGAGCCGACGTCGGAGAGGTCCAGCTCGACCAGGTCGGGGCCGTGCAGCTCGCCACCGATGCCGATGTCGACCAACCGCACGTCACCGCAGTCGGCCAGCGCGTGCACGGGCTTGAGGCAGCCGAACGTGACGGTCGTGTGCGCCCGCACGGCCGGTCCGGAGGTCGCGCCCGTGTCGGGGTCGACGCCGCTGGGCAGGTCGACCGAGAGCACCGGCGCGTCCAGGTGCGCGACGTGCTCGGCGGCGTCCGGGCGCAACGGGCCGCGGGCGGACAGGCCCACGATGCCGTCGATCACCAGGTCGACGTCGACCAGCTTCGGGACGACCCGCCCACCGGCACGCCGGAACGCAGCCAAGCCCTCGGCGTGCACACGATCAGGCGACAGCAGGACGGCGGACACGGCCACACCGCGTTTGCGGAGGTAGTAGCCCGCCCACAACGCGTCGCCACCGTTGTTGCCCGCGCCGACGAGCAGGCCGACCCGCCGCCCGCCCGCCAGCAGCTCCGCCGCGACCACCGCCACGCCGAACGCCGCGCGGCGCATCAGCGAGCCGGCCGGCACGACCGCCATGACGCGTTCTTCCGCCGCCCTGACCCGATCCGTCGTCCACAGACCCCGCATGGGGCCAAGCCTGCCCTACTCGACCGTGACGGACTTGGCGAGGTTGCGCGGCTTGTCCACGTCGTAACCGCGGCTGCGCGCGATCTCCGCGGCGAGCACCTGCAACGGCACCGTGGAGATCAACGGCTGCAGCAGCGTCGACACCGCCGGGATCTCGATCAGGTGATCCGCGAACGGGCGAACCGTCTCGTCACCCTCCTCAGCGATCACGATCGTGCGCGCACCCCGTGCCTGGATCTCCGAGATGTTGGACACCAGCTTCGAGTGCAGCACCGCGCGCCCCTGGGGCGACGGCATCACCACGACCACCGGCAGGTCCTTCTCGATCAACGCGATCGGACCGTGCTTCAGCTCGCCCGCCGCGAAGCCCTCCGCGTGCATGTAGGCGAGTTCCTTGAGCTTCAACGCGCCTTCGAGCGCCACCGGGTAGCCGACGTGCCGCCCGAGGAACAGCACGGCCTTCGAGTCCGCCAGCTCGCGGCCGAGCGCGCGGACCTGCTCGACGGTGCCCAGCACCTTCTGCACCGCCTCCGGCATGGCCTCGAGCTGGTGGAACTCCCGGGCCACCTCGTCGGGGTACTTCGTGCCGCGCGCCTGGGCCAGGGCCAGGCCGACCAGGTAGTTCGCCGCGATCTGGGCGAGGAACGCCTTGGTCGACGCGACACCGATCTCCGGGCCCGCGTGCGTGTAGAGCACGGCGTCGGACTCGCGCGGGATCTGCGCGCCGTTGGTGTTGCACACCGCCAGCACGCGGGCCTTCTGCGACCGGGCGTGCCGGACGGCCTCCAAGGTGTCAGCCGTTTCACCCGACTGGGACACGGCGACGACGAGCGTGTCGCGGTCCAGCACCGGGTCGCGGTAGCGGAACTCACTGGCCAGCTCGACCTCGACGGGCAGTCGCGTCCAGTGCTCGATGGCGTACTTGGCGACCAGGCCCGAGTGGTAGGCCGAACCGCAGGCCACGACGAAGACCTTGTCCACGTCCCGCAGGTCCTGGTCGGACAGGCGCTGCTCGTCCAGCACGATCCGGCCGTCGCGGAAGTGGCCGCGCAGCGTGTTGGCCAGCGCCTCCGGCTGCTCCTCGATCTCCTTGAGCATGAAGTACTCGTGGCCGCCCTTCTCGGCGGCCGACAGGTCCCAGTTGACCGTGAACGGCTTGGCGACCGCGTCCTGACCGTCGAAGTCGGTCACGCGGTAGCCGTCGCGGTCGATCACCACGAGCTGGTCCTGGCCCAGCTCGACGGCCTCGCGGGTGTGCTCGATGAACGCGGACACGTCGCTGGCGACGAACGTCTCGCCCTCACCGACGCCCACCACCAGCGGTGACGAACGGCGTGCGGCGACGACCACGTCCGGGTGATCGGCGTGCGTGACGACCAGCGTGAACGCGCCTTCCAGGCGGCGGACCACCGTGCGGACGCTCGCGACCAGGTCGCCCTTCGTGTCGCCCTCGTCGTACGCGCGGGCGATGAGGTGCGCGGTGGTCTCGGTGTCGGTGTCGCTGGCCATCTCGACGCCGTCGGCCTCGAGCTCGGCGCGCAGGGCGGCGAAGTTCTCGATGATGCCGTTGTGGACGACGGCGACGCGGCCGGTGACGTCGCAGTGCGGGTGGGAGTTGCGGTCGATCGGCGCACCGTGGGTGGCCCAGCGGGTGTGGCCCATGCCGGCGGTGCCCGTGAAGGCGTCGCGCCCGACCTCGTCCAGGCGGGCCTCCAGGTTCGTCAGGCGACCGGCCTTGCGCTCGACGGCCAGCCCGCCGTCACCGTCGAGGACGGCGACGCCCGCCGAGTCGTAGCCCCGGTACTCCAGCCGTCGCAGCCCGTCGAGCACGACGTCCAGCGCCGACCTGTGTCCCACATATCCCACGATTCCGCACACGCCGACAGCGTAACTAGACCAGGGCCGTCACCCGAAAGGGCCACTTCACTCCGTTTGCGCAGGTCAGTGCCGTAATTGGTGTAGACCAATTGAGGCGTGCGCGCCGGGGACCACGATCGACTACCGTTCGCGGGGTGAGCGGCTACTCGGCGAAGCAGGTGCTCGACCAGCTCAGCAGGCCCGGTGGACACGCCGTGCTGCGCGGCGACCTGGCGTTGGTCGGCCTCCCGGGCCTGGTCTACACGCCCTCGACCGGTTTGGGGCTGCCCGCCGTCGCCTTCGGGCACGGCTGGTTGCAGCCGGTCGAGCGCTACCGGGCGTTGCTGCGGCACCTGGCGTCGTGGGGGTTCGTGGCCGCCGCGCCGGCGACCCAGCGCGGGCCGCTGATGTCGTCGCGGCTGCTGGCCGGGAACCTGCGGACGACGCTCGACGTGTGCACCGGCGTGCGGCTGGGTGACGGCGGGATCAGCGTCGACGCGTCCCGGCTGGCGGTCGCGGGTCACTCGATGGGTGGCGGCGCGGCGGTGCTCGCGGCGGCGGACGACCAGCGCGTGCGGGCGGTCGTGACGCTGGCCGCCTCGGAGACCCGGCCGTCGGCGCTGGACGCCGCCCGGCGCGTGACCGTGCCCGGGTTGCACCTGGCCGGCGGGGAGGACCGCATCGCGCCCCCGGTCGGGCACGCGGAGGCGATCACGGACGCCTGGCAGGGGCCGGTGCAGCTGCGGTCGTTGCCGAAGGCCAGCCACCTCGGGTTCGCGGAGGGGCGGCACTGGAGCGAGCTGCTGCTCGACGGCAAGGGCGAGCGGGCGGCGCAGAAGCTGGCGCGGGCGCTGATGACGGCGTTCCTGCTGCGGACGCTCAAGGGCGAGAAGAAGTGGGACGTGCTGCTGGACGGCGACGTGAAGGGCGCGGTCCTGACCGTCCAGCGCGGCCCCCTGTCCGCAGTCCGCCACTGATACCCACCCGGGGCCGCTGCGAATCCGCCTCGGGCCGCGCTGCCGAGGCCCCTGGTCCGCCACTGGGCCGGTGACCGGGCGCCGGCCAGGGTGCACGCGAGCTGCTGGGGCGTCGACGCGCGGGGGCGGCGTGGTCGTCGATGAGCACCGGGCGGATGTTGGGATCGAGGGTGACGACGCGGTGCGGGTGTTCACGGGACAGCAGGGTCTCGAACGCGG
>NZ_JBFAAX010000223.1:0-9207 GCF_040639995.1 Actinosynnema sp. NPDC023658
CCGGCTGATCACCTTCGTGGCCAGCAGGGAGTGCCCGCCCAGGGCGAAGAAGTCGTCGTCGATGCCCACCTGCGGCAGTTGCAGCACGTCGGCGAAGACGCCGCAGAGGATCTCCTCGACCGGGTTGCGCGGTCCGCGCCCGCGGGCCTGGCCGGCGAAGTCCGGTGCGGGCAGCGCCTTGCGGTCCAGCTTGCCCTGGGTGGTCAGCGGCAGCTCGTCCAGCACGACGATCGCGGACGGCACCATGTACTCCGGCAGCGCCTCGACCAGCCGCTCGCGCAGCCCGGCCGGGACCGCGCCGCCCCCGTCCGTGACGATGTAGGCGACCAGTTTGCGGTCGCCCTCGTCGTCCTCGCGCACGACCGCGACGGCCAGGTTGACGTCCTCGTGCGCCAGGAGCGCCGACTCGACCTCGCCCAGCTCGATCCGGAACCCGCGCAGCTGCACCTGGTCGTCGGCGCGGCCGAGGTAGTCCAACTGGCCGTCCGGGTGCCACTTCACCAGGTCGCCGGTGCGGTACATCCGGTCGCCGGGACCGCCGAACGGGTCCGCGACGAACCGCTCCGCGGTCAGACCCGGCCGGTTCAGGTAGCCGCGGGCCAGGCCGCCGCTGACGTACAGCTCACCCGTGACGCCGACAGGCACGGGCTGGAGCAGCGAGTCCAGCACGTACACGCGGTGCGCGGCGGTGGGCCTGCCGATCGGCGGGCGCCCGCCCGGCGACAGCGGTCCGCCGACCGTCGCGGCCAGCACCGACTCCGTCGGCCCGTACCCGTTGAACATGCGGTGGGTGACCGACCAGCGCGCCACCACCTCCGGCGGGCACGCCTCGCCCGCGACGACCATGGTCAGGTCGGCGGGCAGCGCGGTGCCCTCGGGCATGCCGCCCGCCACCACCGGCGGCAGGGCGGCGAGGTTCACGCCGTTGTCGTTGATCAGGTCGATCAGCGCCCGGCCGGGTCCGCGCGCGTCGTCGCCCGCGACCACGACAGTGCCGCCGCCGCACAGCGCCAGCCCCATCTCCCACACCGTCGCGTCGAAGCTGTAGGAGGCGAACTGGAGCACCCGCGTGTCCGGCGTGACCCCGAACTTGTCGATCAGGCTGAGCACCATCGCGACGAAACCCGCGTGGTCGACCACGACGCCCTTGGGCTTGCCGGTCGACCCGGAGGTGTGGATGACGTACGCGGGGTGGTGCGGGCGCAGCGGCGCGATCCGGTGGTCGTCGGTGAGGTCGCCGTCGGGGTAGCCGTCGAGGTCGACCGCGTCGACGGCGACCACCTCGACGTCCACGTTCAGCGTGGCCGCAACGGCCTCGGTGGACAGCAGCACGCCGGGACGGGCGTCGGTGATCAGGTAGTCGACCCGGTCGGCCGGGTACTTCGCGTCGATGGGCAGGTAGGCCGCGCCCGCCTAGAGCACGCCCAGCACGCCGACCAGCATCTCCAGCGAGCGCGGCATGGCCAGCGCGACCACGCCCTCCGGTCCGGCGCCGCGGGCGACGAGCATCCGGGCGAGCCGGTTCGCGCGGGCGTTCAGCTCGGCGTAGGTCAGGCGCCGGCCCTCGAACACCGCCGCGGTCGAGTCGGGTGCGGCGTGCGCGCGGGCCTCGAACAGGTCGGTGACCACGACGTCCGGGACGGGCGCGATCGTGCCGCCCCACTCGTGCAGGACGCGGGCGCGTTCGTCGGCGGACAGCAGGTCGATCCGCCCGATCCGGGCGTCCGGGTCGTCCAGCAGGGTGCGCAGCAGGCCCGTGAAGCGGTCCACGACGGACCGGATGTGGTCCTCGTCGAAGATGTCCGCGCGGTACTGGGCGAGCAGCCGGGTCTCCCGCCCTGGGTACACCGAGAGCGCGAACGGGTACTCCGCGACCAGCCTGCCCTCGGCGCCGGTCAGCCGGACGCCGGGGATGATCCCGGACAGGCCGTCGGTGTCCATCGGGTAGTTGTGGAAGCTGACCACGGTGTCGAACAGCTCCCCGACGCCGGCCAGCTGCTGCACCTCGGCCAGGCCGAGGAAGTGGTGCGGGGTCAGGTCGAACTGCTCGTCCTGGACGCGGGCCAGCAGGTCGGACACGGACGCGGCCGGGTCGAGCCGCACCCGCACCGGCAGCGTGTTGAGGAACAGGCCGACCATGGACTCCATGCCCGGCAGGTCCACCGGGCGGCCCGAGTGCACCGCGCCGAACACCACGTCGTCGCGCCCGGTGAGGCGGCCGAGCAGGATCGCCCACGCGCCCTGCATGACGGTGTTCAGCGTCAGCCCGCGGGCCCGCGCCCAGCCGGACAGCCGGCGGGTGAAGTCCTCGGGCAGGTCGACGACGAGCGACGCGGGCGGATCGGTGACGCGCGGCCGGTCGACCGGGCCGATCCTGGTCGCCTCGTCGACACCGGCCAGCGCGGTCCGCCACGCCTCGCGCGCGGCCTCCGCGTCCTGCCGGGCCAGCCACTCCAGGTAGCCGCGCGAGGGCGCCACCGGCGGCAGCCCGCCGAGGTCCGCGCCGTTGGCGGTGAGGGTGAACAGCTCGCGGGCGAAGATCGGCATCGACCAGCCGTCCACCAGGATGTGGTGCACGGCCCAGATGAGCCGGAACCGCTCGTCACCCAGCCGGACCGCGGTGAACCGCAGCAGCGGCGGGTCGGCCATGTCGAACCGGCGCACCCAGTCCGCGTCGGTCAGCCGCGCCAGCTCGCGCCGGGCGTCGTCGGGGTCCATGCCGGTCAGGTCGAGCTCCTCCCACGGCAGTGCCGCCGACACCGGGATCACCTGCACGGCGTCACCGGACGGCCGGGAGTGGAACGAGGCCCGCAGGTTCGGGTGCCTGCGCAGCAACGCCTCCGCCGCGGCGCGGAACGCGGCGACGTCCAGCGCGCCCTCGACGTCCACGACGACCTGGAGGGTGTAGACGTCCGCGCCGTCGCGGTCGAACTCGGCCTGGAACAGCAGGCCCTTCTGCAGCGGCGAGAGCGGCAGCACGTCCAGCACCGCGCCGGTCTCGCGCTCGACGTCGGTGATCTCGCGCTCGGTCAGCTCGACCAGGTCGAAGTCCGACGGGCTGTGCCCGCCCGCGCCGGGCAGCGCGGCGTGCTCGACGAACGCCTCCAGCGCGCGGAACCACGTGCGGGCGATGTCCTCGACGTCGCTCTCGGACAGCAGCGCGTCCGCCCACAGCCAGTCGGCCACCAGGTTCGGCCCGTGCGGGCCGTCCTCGGTGACCGGCGTGACCGCGAGGGTGTGCCGCAGCGGCATGTCCGGGTGCACGCCGGTGCCGATGGCGGTGGCCGCGTCCAGGGACCACTCGCGGCCGTCACCCGGGGTCGGATTCCCGGCTCCGCCGGGGGTGGCGAACCGCCCGAGGTAGTTGAACCCGATCTGCGGCGTGCCGAACCGGGCCAGCGCGCCGACGGTCTGCGGGTTGAGGTAGCGCAGCAGGCCGAAGCCGATGCCGTGGTCGGGCAGCGCGCGCAGCTGCTCCTTGATCCGCTTGATGGCGGTGCCCGCGCTCGTGCCGCCGGCCCACAGGTCGGCGCGGTCCAGCTCGCCCGGGTCGAGGCGCAGCGGGAAGGCGCTGGTGAACCAGCCGGCCGTGGGGGACAGGTCGAGCACGGCGGAGACCTGCACGGGGCCGTGGCCCTCGACCTCGACCAGCACCGCCGGGTCGACCGCGCCGAGCCGCTTGCGCCGCCAGTCCGCGACCGCGACCGCGAGACCGGCCAGCAGCACGTCGTTGATCTCGGCGTGGAACACCGCGGGGACCGTGGTCAGCAGGGCCGCGGTCTGCTCGGTCGGCAGCACGAGCCGCAGCGACCGCGCGGTGCCGTAGGTGTCGCGGGACGGGTCCAGCGGGCGGTCGCCCAACGGCGCGTCGCCGCGTTGCAGCTGGTTGACCCACAGCGGCAGCTCGGTGACGCGGGCGCCGGTGCGGGCGTGCTCCGCGAGCACCTTCGACCACCGGCGGTAGGACGTGCCCACGGGCTGCAACGGCGTGCCGGCCAGCGCGTCGGCCAGGTCGGGCACCACGATGCGCCACGTGACGCCGTCCACGGCGAGGTGGTGGACCACCAGCACCAGCCGGGCCTCGGCGCCGTTGTCCACCAGGACGACCTGGACCACGCGGCCCTCTTCGGGGGCCAGCGCCGCGCGGGCGCGGGCGACCTCGTCGGCCACCGCCGCGTCCAGGTCGACGGACTCGGACACCCCGGCGCGGCGGACCAGCTGGGTGGCCCGGACCGCGCCGACCGGCAGCACGTCCATGCTCCACAGGCCGGGCAGCGTGCCCGCGGGTTCGAACACGGACAGCTTGGTCCGCAGCGCGTCGTGGTGGTCGACCACGGCCTGCACCGCGCCGGCCAGCTTCACGGTGTCCAGCCCGGTGGGCACGTGCAGCACGACGTACTGGCTGTACTGGCGGGTGATGTCCGACAGCTCGGCCAGGTCCTCCCGCAACTGGTGCGCGATCGGCGTCAGCTCGATCTCGCCCACGCCGTCGTCGGCGGCGACCGCCCGGCCGTCCGCGTCGGTGGCGATGGAGGCGATGGCGGCGGGCGTGCGGTGCTTGAGCACGTCCCGCGAGGTGAACACGACCCCGGCCCGACGCGCCCGGCTGACCACCTGGATGGAGCTGATGCTGTCGCCGCCCAGGGTGAAGAAGTCGTCGTCCACGCCGACGTCGCGCAGGCCGAGCACCTCCGCGACGACCTCGCACAGCACCCGTTCCCGCGGGGTGCGCGGCGCGCGGGACGTGCCGAGGGTGACGTCGGGTGCGGGCAGCGCCTTGCGGTCGACCTTGCCGTGCGCGGTCAGCGGCATCGACGGCAGCTCCACGAACGCCGACGGCACCAGGTACTCCGGCAGCAGCTCGCCCAGCCGGGCGCGCAGGTCACCCACCGGTCGGCCGTCGACGGCGACGACGTACCCCACCAGCCGCTTGCCGCCCGACGCGTCCGGCGCCACCTGCACGGCGGCGTCAGCGATGCCGGACAGGCCGCGCAGGGTCGCCTCGACCTCGCCCAGCTCGATCCGGTGGCCGCGCACCTTGACCTGGTCGTCGCGGCGCTCCAGGAACTCCAGCTGCCCGTCCTCGCGGCGCACCACGCGGTCGCCCGTGCGGTACATGCGGCCACCCGAGAACGGGTCGGCGGTGAACGCGGCCGCCGTGCGGCGGGGGTCGCCCAGGTAGCCGCGGCCGACGCCGACACCGCCGACGTACAGCTCGCCGGGCACGCCGGTGGGCACCGGGCTCAGGTCGTCGCCCAGCACGTAGAGGCTCGTGTTGCGGACCGCGCGGCCGATCGGCACGCGCGTGGTGCCCGCCGCGTCCTCGATCGTGACGAACGCGTGCGTCACGTCGTCGGAGCACTCGGTCGGGCCGTAGGCGTTGACCAGCGGCACGGTCGGGAAGCGGGCGAACCAGCGCAGGCACAGGTCCGGCGGCAGCGCCTCACCGGTCACCACGAGGTGCCGCAGCGAGGGCAGCTTGGGCCGCCCGCCGACCACGTCCCACGCGTCCAGCGCGGCGCGCAGCAGCGACGGCACGAGCTCCAGCACGCTGATCCGCTCGTCGGCCACCAGACCGAACAGCTGGTCGGGGTCGGCGGCGGTCTCCCGGCCGACGACCCGCACCCGGCCGCCCGCCACCAGCGGCGCGAGCATCTGCCACACCGAGATGTCGAACGTGAGCGGCGCGTTCTGCACCACGCTGTCGCGGTCGGTCAGCCCCAGGTCCTCGACCTTGGCCAGCAGGTGGTTCACCATGCCGCGCCGGTGCACCATCGCGCCCTTGGGCTTGCCGGTCGAGCCGGACGTGAAGATCACGTACGCGAGGTCGTCCGGTCCGCCGAGCACGGGCGCCAGGTCGGTGTCCTCCGCGCCGTCCAGCACGACGGCCGCGACGCCGATCTCCCGCGCCAGGCCTTCGTGCTCCGGGTCCACGACGAGCAGCCCGATGCCGTAGTCGCGCACCAGCTGCGCCGTGCGGACGGCGGGTGCGCGCGTGTCCAGCGGGACGTAGGCGGCACCGGCGCCCAGGACGCCGAGAACCGCCGAGACGAACCCGGCTCCGGGTGCGGCGAGCACGCCGACCAGGCCGGAGCCGACGAGCTTGCGGGACAACGCGCTCGACCGCGCCACGAGGGAGGCGTAGGTGACGTCGAAGTCGTCCTCGACCACGGCGAGGGCGTGCGGGCGGCGGGCGGCGAACGCGCGCACCTGCTCGACCACGTCGGTGAACGGGTCCTCGCGGGTGGCGCCGGTCGTCGCGCCCAGCCACTCGGAGCGCTCGGCGGGGTCCAGCACGTCCAGCCGCGCCAGCGGTTCGAGGTCGTCGGCGCGGGCGAACCGGTCCAGGAACGCGGTGAACCGGGACAGGTGCTCCCGCGCCTCCTCGTCGGTGTACAGCTCGGGGTTGCCGTTGAGGTGGACCTCCAACCCGCCGTCGGGGGCGTCCACCACGGTCAGCATCAGGTCCTCGATGAGGCCGGTCGACAGGTTGTTGACCTCGACCTGGCACTCCCCCAGCGCGAACGTCGTCTGCTGCGGCAGGATGTTGACGAACGGGCCGAACGGCCGCCGGTCGTCACCGGCCAGCCCCAGGCCGCGGCGGATCCGGCTCACCCGGTGCCGCTGGTGCTTGAGCGCCTTGGCCAGCTCGCGCGACGTCCGCCGCAGCAGGTCCGACCGGGTCTCGTCCGGGCGCACCCGCACGCGCAGCGGCAGGTAGTTCGCCACCATCCCGGGCACCGCGCGCATCGTCGCGCCCATCCGGGCGGTCGCGGGCAGCGTGAGCAGCACGTCGCCCACCCCGGTCAGCCGCTGGGTGTAGACGGCCACCGCGGACAGCACGACCGCGGGCCACGTGGACGCCGACCGGCTCGCCAGCTCCCGCAGCGCCTGCGCGGTGTCCTTCGACAGCACGTCGGTGCGGCGCAGGAAGCCCCGCACCTCGGGGCCGGGCGCGGTGCGCGTGGACAGGCTCACCAGGTCCGGCGTCCCGTCGAACGCGTTCGCCCAGAAGTCCCGGTCCTTCACCGCCGCCGCGGACGCCTCGTAGGCGCGTTCACCGTCCAGCAGCGCGCTCAACGGCGGGATCGGCGTGCCCCCCACCCCGGCGTACAGCTCCGCCAGGCGACGCCAGAACACCACCTGGCTGTACCCGTCGCACAGCAGGTGGTGGATGCGCATGTAGAAGAAGTGCCGGTCCTCGGCCACCGTGATCACGGCCAGCCGGAACAGCGGGAACTCGTCCAGCGAGAACGGCGTGGCCAGGTCGGCGCGCATCCAGTCGGCCGCCTCGTCGGCGGTCAGCGCGAGCTCGGTGAGCGGCAGCTCCGGCAGCGGCGTCACCACCTGCCTCGGGGCGCCGTCGACCTCCACGTACCGGGTCCGCGTGCACTCGGCCTCGTCGACCATCCCGCGTGCGGCGGCGATCAGGGCGGCCACGTCCAGCGGGCCCCGGATGTCGAGGTAGCCCGCCGAGTTGTAAGCGACGCCCCGCCCGTGGAGCTTCTCGTCGAACCAGATCTCGGCCTGTCCGGCGGAGAGGGGCAGGTCCACCGCTTCGGTCATGGCATTCTCCTCGCAAGCGTCGCGGCATCGGTCGCGGCGATGTCGTCGTCGAGCAGGTCCGCGCCGTAGATGTCCGCGATCCACTGGTCGTGGTAGACGGTGTCCAGGTAGCGGTCACCGAGGTCCGGCGCGATCGCGACCGCGGTCACGTCGCCGTCGGGCCGGTTGCGCGCCAACCAGTCGGTCGCGCCGGACAGCACCGTGCCGGTCGAGCCGCCGAACAGGAACCCGTGCCGCAGCAGGGTCCGGCAGGCGCGCACGGTGTCGCGCTCGGCCACGTGCAGCACCTCGTCCACGAAGGACTCGTCGAGCAGCGGCGGGCGCACGCTCGTGCCCAGGCCGGGCAGCATCCGCGGTTGGGCGGGCGTGCCGAAGGTGACCGAGCCGATCGCGTCGACCGCGACGATCCGCACCGACGGCTTGTTCTCCTTGAAGTACCGCGCGCAGCCCATCAGCGTGCCGGTGCTGCCCGCGCCGATGAACACCACGTCGACCTCGGGGAAGCTCTTGAGGATCTCCGGGCCGGTGCTCTGGTAGTGCGCCATCCAGTTCGCCGGGTTGGCGTACTGGTTGAGCCACACGTGGTTGTCGTTGCGGCACACCTGCTCGACGTAGCGGATGCGCGCGCCGAGGTAGCCGGTCTGCGGGTCCGGCTCGGTGATGATGTGCACCCGCGCGCCCAGCGCCTCCATCAACTGCCTGGTGGCGAGGTTGCACCGCGCGTCCGTGACGCACAGGAACCGGTAGCCGCGGCTCGCCGCCACCAGGGCCAGCGCCACCCCGAGGTTGCCCGACGAGCTCTCCACCAGCGTGGCGCCCTCGCGCAGGGTGCCGGCGCGCACGGCGGCGGACACCATCTCGTTGGCCGCCTTGAGCTTGATGGACCCGGCGAAGTTGAAGCCTTCGCACTTGAGGTACAGCGGGTGGCCCGAGAGCCGCCGGAGGTCCACGTAGAGGTCGTCCACGTTGAACTCCTGGGGCGTCGATATCACTGGCATGCGCCGACTCCTAGGCGAGGTGCACGGTCAGGCGGCTCAGCGCTTGCCGTAGCGGTCGAGGTCGAAGAAGAAGTCCGGGACCACGGCCAGCTCGCCCGCCCGCGACACCTCGTCGTAGACGTGCTTGCCGACCGCCAGGTCCAGCACGCCGAGCCCGAACGGGGAGAACACCAGCGGCCGGTCCGCCGGTGGCGTCACCGCGCCGGTCATGACGTCGTACAACGTGCCGGACAGGAAGTCGCGGTTGCCGGTGAGCTGCTCGGCCAGGTGCGGCGAGGTGTTCGCCTTCAGGCAGTGCTCGACGTCGTCCACCAGGTTCGTGGAGGCGAGGATCACCTCGGGCGACAGGTCGCGCAGCGACACGTGCAGCACGAGCGGGTTGTGGTCGAACCAGGTCGGGTCGGTGACGTGCGGCGTGCCCGCGACCGTGGCGAACACGACCAGGTCGCTGTTCCGGATCAGGCTCTCCGCGCTGTCGTGGACCTTCACCGCGCCGTCGCCCGCGGACTCGGCGTACTCCCGGAAGCCGTTCGCGGAGTCCGCGCTCAGGTCGTGCACGCCGACCTCGTCGAAGCTCCACCCGGTAGCGGTCAGGTAGGTGTGGATGTAGCGGGCGATCAGGCCGGTGCCGATGAACCCGACC
>NZ_JBFAAX010000224.1:0-9142 GCF_040639995.1 Actinosynnema sp. NPDC023658
ATGGCCAGGTGCAGCCGCGAGTCCTTCCGCCGGTACTCGTCCAGGGACGCGTCACGGCACTCGGTCAGCCGCGTCAGCAGGTTCCGCCGCTCCACCGTGCGGTACAGGCCGTTGTTCGCGACCAGCGTCGTGCCGCTGAACGGCAGCGGGTCGTGGTCGGTCGCCAGCATGATGCCCGGGTAGTTCATCGTGTCGAAGACGAGGTTGTTCTCGACCTTGTTGCCGTAGCCGCCGTAGATCGCGATCCCATTGGCACGCCACGGGAGTTGGACGGTGTTGTTGATGAACTGGTTGTCGTGCGCGATGTCGACGGACGTGTCCTTCACGTACCGGCTGGCCCACACCGCGAGCGCGTCGTCACCGGTGGTGCGGAACGACGAGTTGAACACCTTGGAGTTGCGGGTGCCGTTGGTGAAGTTGATGCCGTCCGCGTAGGTGTCGCGGATCCGCATGCCGCTGAACTCCAGCCCGTCGGCCGGTCCCCACAGCGCCGGGATGTTGTCGTAGTCGCGGCCGACCCACACGCCGACGTTGGCGTGCTCGATCCACACGTTGCTGATCCGGGTGTTGCGGCCGAACCGGCCGTTGAGGCCGACGCCGCCCTCGGCGTTGCCGTCACCGCCGCGGATCCGGCCGGACCCGAAGATCGCGATGTCCGAGATCTGCGTGTTGTCGTCGACGTCGAAGCCGAAGTTGCCCTCGTGCGGGTGGTTGATGCCGCCCACGGCGTCCTGCGGCTGGGTGAGCGTGTAGAGCTGCGAGTGCCACATGCCCGCGCCGCGGATGGTGACGTTGGAGATGCCCACCTGGTTGAACTGACCCCGGTTGAGCGGGTCGTCGGTGAGGATCTTCTTCTCCTGCCGCCACTGGCCCGCCGGGATCCACACGCAGCCGATGACGCCGTTCTGGTCGTCGGTCACCGCCCGCTGGATGGCGTCGGTGTCGTCGTTGCCGTCGTTCGGCACCGCGCCGTAGGCGGTGATGGACGTGCAGCCGGCGGGCTGGCTCGACGCCGGCGCGACCTGCTCCAGGTCGACCAGGTCGATGACGTAGAACGCCGCTGTGTCGCCCGCGTCCCGCTGGAGCCTGAACTTCGTGCCGGGCGGGTAGGACGCCGACAGCAGCGCGTGCGACTCGTCGAACAGGCGCCGCGCGTCGGTCTGCGGGGTGTTGGTCAGCGACTCGGGGCCGTCGGAGTTGCCGTACAGCCACGAGTGCTTGGACGACAGGGTCAGCTTCTGCGCGTACGAACCGTTGACGTACAGGCTGATCGTCGCGTCGATGCCACCGCCGCCGGGCGCGTCGGGGATCGAGTTGCGCACCACGATCGAGTTGGCCTGGTTGGTGGAGGTGAACTCGACGAACTGGCCGGTGCTGCCCAGCCGCACGGACTGGCGGCCGGACGACTCGGTGGCGAAGTTCGTGTGCCCGAACGTCCGCAGCCGGTCGGCCGTGAGCAGGGTGCCCTGGTACTGCGCGGCTTCGGCCTCGTACGAGGTGTACGGCACGGCCGCGCCCCGCCCGACGACGATCGCGCGGGAGAACGAGTTGTTCGTCTCGTTGGTCTCCACGACGGTGTTCGTGGCGTCGGCGGTCGCCGTGATGGTCGCGCCGCCGTTGGTGGCCGTCCAGCCGCCGGTGACCGCGACGTTCGCCGTCGCACCCGCCGCGATGGCCCCGGTGGGCGTGTCCAGCGTGGTGCCGCCGGCGACGAGCCGCGTCACGGACGTGCCGGACGCCGTGGTGCCGCGGTTGTTCACCTGGACCGTGAACGTCACCCGCGTGCCCGCGGCCGGGTTCGGCGGGGTGGACGTGAAGCCGAGCACCTGGAGGTCGGGTCCGGGCGCCTGGCCCACGACGACGTGCGCGGACGCCGAGTTGTTGCTGTCGTCCCGCTCGACGACGGTGTTCGTCGGGTCCACCGTCGCCGTCGCCTGGTGGGTGCCCTGCGGACGCCGGCCCGCGTCGAAGGTGACGGTCGCGGACGCGCCGGCGGCCAACGCGGCGACGGGCGCGGTGCCGGACGTGCCGCCGAGGGCGAACGCCACGGTGGACGCGGGCGCGGCGGCGGTGCCGGTGTTGCGGACGGTCGCGGTCAGCCTGATCGCGTCGGTCTCCACGGGGTTGGCGGGCGACGACGTCAGCGAGCCGATCGTGAGGTCCGGGTTCGGGGCCGGGGTGCCGAAGACCTGGAGCTCCGCGACCTGGCCGCCGGGCGCGGCGGTGTTGCCGGAGAACTGGAGCCGGACGTCCGCCGCCCGACCGGTCAGCGGGATGGTGACCGTGTTCTGCGCGGACGGGGTGAACGCGTAGTCGCCGCGGTCGACCAGGGACGTGAACGCCGTGCCGGCCTGGTCGCGGCCGAGCACCTGGATCGACTGGGTGCGCGGGCCCCACGCGGTGTCGGGGTTCAGCTTCACGACCACCGAGGAGAGGTCGGCGTTCGCGCCCAGCCTCACGGTCAGCGTGGACGGGAAGCCGTTGGACTCCCAGTAGGTGCCGGTGTTGCCGTCCGTGGCGTTGGCCGCGACGAAGGTGAACACCGAGGAGGACGCCTCGACCGGCTTGCCCGTGGCGAGGTTGGTGCCGCCGCCTTGGCCCGTGCGCGTGACCCGGTTGCTCTCCGGTGACAGGTTGCCCGCCGCGTCACGTGCGCGCACGTGGTACTGGACGGTGGCCGACGCGGGCTGGGTGTCGGTGTAGGTCAGGGCGTTCCCGGCGACGGTCGCGCGCTCGGCGCCGTTCGCGTAGACGACGTAGTCGGTGACGCCGACGTCGTCGCTCGACGCCGTCCACGTCAGCCGGACCTGGCCGGAGCCCGGTTCGGTGTAGGCGAGGCCGCCGGGCGCGGTGGGCGGCCGGGTGTCGCCGGTGCTCGGCCCGTACACCTCCAGCTCCGAGAGCTGCCCGGCCGACCAACCGGTGTTCGCGGTGATCTCCAGGCGCACGTACCGGGCGCTCGCGGAGGTGAAGTCGATGGTCGCGGTGTTGCCGGAGGAGGGGTTGAACACCCGACCGGTGGACGCGGAGAGGTCGGTGAACGACGTGCCGTCGGCACTGGCCCTCACCGCGAGGGTCTGCGTGCGGGTGCCCCAGGACGGCGGCAGCTTCAGCACGACCCGGTTGACGGCGACGGTCGAGCCCAGGTCGACCTGGAGCCACTGCGGGAAGGCGTTGTTCGCGCTCTCCCAGTAGGTGTTGACGTTGCCGTCGGTGGCGTTGGACGCCGGGTACTCGGCGTGCGAGCTGCCGGCGCTGACCGGGTGGCCGGTGGCCAGGTTCGGTTCGGCGGTGGCGACCGGGGTGAGTCCGAGGAGTGGTAGGCCGAGGGCGAGCAGGCCGACGGTCACCCGTCGACCGAGCTGCTTCCGCGTCATGGAGGTCCTCTGTTCGGCAGGGGTGACAGAGTCGGCTTCTTTCACGTTCGAGACCCGAATGTTTCAGTTGCGTGTCCAACTGTCAACGACAGATGTCCAGATTTTCCATCATTCTGTACAATTCTTGCATGATGTCGCGCCGACCCCGCACGACCGACCGCCGCGCGGCCGAACACCGGTCGAGCGACGGCGCGGAGCCGTCAAACGGGTGACACCCGTCCGAGGTGGTGCGGTCGGGCGGTCGGGGTGCCATGTTGGGAGGTGACGCAAGCGGCGGGCACTCTCGTGGGGGAGAGCGGATGCGGCGGACAACGATCGTCCTGCTGTCGGTGGCGGGCCTGCTCACGGGGTGCCTCGGCCAGACGCGCGAAGCCGACCCGGCGCGCAACGCGGACGCCAAGGACGTCACCTTGACCATCACCGCCAACGCGGCGGTGGGCGGGAAGAACGCGCGGGGCGCGAACTGGATCGAGAACTGGGTCATCCCCCGGTTCACCGAGGCGCAGAAGGCCAAGGGCGTCAACGCGACGGTCCGCTTCGAGCAGAACGGCGCGGCCGACGAGGACTTCAAGACGAAGGTCGCGCTGGACTTCAAGACCGGCGGCGGTGGTGACATCGTCGAGCTGGACGGCATCTGGCTCGGGGAGTTCGTCCAGGCCGGGCAGGTCGAGCCGCTCGACGAGGTCGTCGGCAAGGCCGAGGTCGACGCGTGGGACGGCTGGCGGCAGATCCCCGACGCCGTGCAGGACCTCGGGCAGTTCGACGGCAAGCGCTACGGCGTGCCGATGGGCACCGACGGCCGGGTGCTGTTCTTCAACAAGAAGCTGTTCGCGCAGGCCGGCCTGCCCACCGACTGGCAACCGCGCAGCTGGGACGACATCCTCGACACCGCCGCGAAGCTCAAGGCGCTGCCCGGCGTCACGCCGCTGCAGCTGAACGCCGGCACCGCGATGGGCGAGGCCACCACCATGCAGGGCGTCCTGCCCGCGCTGGTCGGCACCGGCCGACCCGTGTACGAGAACGGTAAGTGGCAGGGCGCGACCGAGGGCGTCAAGGACGTCCTCGCGCTCTACCAGCGCGTCTACCGGGACGGGCTCGGTGACCCGGTCGTGCAGCAGGAGGCGAAGGGTCGGGACCGGTCGTTCGCGCTGTTCGCGGAGAACAAGGTCGGCATCCTGCTGGAGAGCGACTACTTCTGGCGCTCGGTGGTGGAGCCGCGCACCGGCGTCGCCAAGATGGCGGACCGCGACACGGCCGTCGGTTGGGCGCTCATCCCGGCCCGCGTGCCGGGCGGCGGGGTCGGCGGCCAGGACTTCGTCAGCATGTCCGGCGGCGGGGTGCGGGTGGTCAACCCGAACACGCGGTACCCGCGGCAGGCGTGGGAGCTCATGGAGTTCCTCAACTCCGCCGAGGCGGTCGAGTCGGCGCTGGCGGGCGGCGCGCAGATCACCCAGCGCACCGACGTGAACGACAAGGTGCTGGCGCACGACCCGATGCTCGGCTTCGTCGCCGAACGGGTGCTGCCGATCACCCGGTACCGGCCGGGGCTCGCGGACTACCCGAAGGTGTCGGCCGCGCTGCGGCAGGCGACCGGCGACGTGATCGCGGGCCGGAGCCCGGAGGAGGCCGCGCGGTCCTACCAGGACGCGCTGGTCAAGGCGGTCGGTGAGGACAACGTTGAGGGCGGCTGACCGGCCCGGCACCGACCGCCCCGACACAGGCCAGGGCAGGACCGGACGCGGGACCGCCGGACGTGACACCGCCGGGCTGGGCACCGCGAGGGCGGTCGGGTTCGTCGCGCCGGCGCTGCTGCTGATCGGCGTGTTCCTCGTCTTCCCGGCCCTGTGGACGCTGTACATCGGCATCACCGACTACCAGCTGACCGGGCCGTCCGCCGCCGCGCCGAGCGTGGTCGGCGCGGACAACTTCACCACCGCGCTGGACGACCCGCTGTTCACCAACTCGCTCTGGCTGACCGCGCTGTTCGTGCTCGGCTCCGCGATCATCGGCCAGAACGCCCTGGGCTTCGCGCTCGCCTGGCTGCTGCGCCGGGTGCGGCCCGGACTGCGGCGCACCGTCGAGGGGTTCGTGCTGCTGGCGTGGATCCTGCCCGGACCCGTGGTCGCCTACCTGTGGTTCGCCGTGCTGAGCCGGGACGGCGGCACGCTCGGCCTGCTGCTCGACCGGCCGGGCACGGCGTGGCTGGTCGAGTACCCGATGGCGAGCCTGATCGTGTTCAACACCTGGCGCGGCACGGCGTTCTCGATGCTGCTGTACTCCTCCGCGCTGACCGCCGTGCCGCCGTCGCACCTGGAGACCGCCCGGCTCGCCGGCGCGAGCGGGTGGCAGACCGTGCGCGACGTGGTCTTCCCGCACATCCGGGGCCACGTGCTGACCAACACGCTGCTGATCAGCCTGTGGACGGCCAACGACTTCACGCCGTTCCTGCTCACCGCGGGCGGTCCCAACCACGAGTCGGAGGTGCTGCCGGTGCTGATCTACCGGCAGGCGTTGGAGAGCGGTCAGCTCGGCTACGCCTCGGCCATGTCGTCGTTGCTGCTGCTCGGGAACCTCGTGGTGGCGCTGGTGTACCTGCGGCTGCTGCGCAGGCGCGCGTGACGCCGGGGTGGGTGGTGCGCCGGATCGGCTACTACGTGCTGATCGCGGTGGTGCTGGCGTTCTTCGCGGTGCCGATGCTGTGGCTGGCCGGTGCGCCGTTCGACGCCCGGCCCGGGTTCGGCCTCCGGTGGCCGGACTGGACGTGGGCGAACGTGCACGCCACCGTCAGCCACCCGTACGCGCTGCGGTCGCTGGTGAACTCGCTGGTGCTGTGCCTGACCGCGGCGGTGGTGACGACGGCGTTCGCGGCGCTGGCGGCCTACTCGCTGTCCCGCACGCGCATCCCCGGCCGCGACGCGCTGCTGTACCTGCTGCTGTTGCTGTCCAGCGTGGTGACGGGCACCGCGGCCATGGTGCCGATCTTCGTGATGATGCTCCAGCTCGGCCTCGTCGACTCGCGGTTCGGCACCGCCCTGGTGATCGCGGGCGGGATGCTGCCCGCCGCGATCTTCATCCTGAAGGACTTCGTGGACTCCGTGCCGCGCTCGTACGAGGAGTCCGCGCGGGTGTTCGGCGCCAAGCCCCGGCAGGTGCTGGGGCACGTGGTGCTGCCGATCGTGAGACCGGGCGTCGCGACGATCCTGGTGTGGTCGTTCGTCAACGCGTGGGGCAACTTCCTGCTGCCGTTCCTGCTGCTGCGCGACGTCGGCAAGCAGCCCGCGGCGGTGCTGATGCGGACGTTGCAGGACGAGGGCGGCAGCGCGAACCTGACCGTGATCCCGGTGTTCTCGCTGCTGTACTCGATCCCGGTGGTCGTGCTGTACCTGGTGGTCGACAAGCGCTACGGGTTCCGATTCCACGGAGGCGTCAAGAGCTGATGGCGGGCATCGAGATCGCCGGCGTGTCCACCGTGTACCCGAACGGGGTCCGCGCGGTGGACGCGCTGGACCTGAGCGTGGTGGACGGGGAGCTGTTCGCGCTGCTCGGCCCGTCCGGCTGCGGCAAGACCACGTTGCTGCGCACGATCGCGGGGCTGGAGCCGGCGGCCGCGGGCACCGTCACGATCGGCTCGCGGGACGTGACGCGGCTGGAGCCGGGCGAGCGCGGCGTGGCGATGGTGTTCCAGGACTACGCGCTGTTCCCGCACATGACCGTGGCCGAGAACATCGCCTACTCGCTGCGCGTGCGCCGGGCCGCCAAGGCGCGGCAGCGGGAGGTGGCCGCCGAGGTCGCCGCGGGCCTGAGCCTGTCCGACCTGCTCGACCGCAGGCCGGGCCAGCTGTCCGGCGGTCAGCAGCAGCGCGCGGCGCTGGGGCGGGCCGTCGCCGCGCGGGCCGACGTGCTGCTGCTCGACGAACCGCTGTCGAACCTGGACGCGCGGCTGCGGCTGGAGGCCAGGACTTTCCTCAAGCGGTTGCAGCACGAGCTGGCGCTGACGACCGTCTTCGTCACGCACGACCAGGCCGAGGCGTTGGCGCTGGCCGACCGGATCGCGGTGATGGAGGCGGGTCGGATCCGCCAGCTCGGCACGCCGCGCGAGGTGTTCCAGCGGCCCGCGGACACGTTCGTCGCGAACTTCATCGGCTCGACCCCGATGAACCTGGTCGAGGCCGAGGTCCGCGCCGGCCACGTGGAGATCGCCGGCGCCCGGCTGCCCGGACCGCCGGGACTGGCCGACGGCACGCCGGTCGTGGTGGGCGTGCGGCCGGAGTACCTGGTCCCGGTCGCCGACGGCATCACCGGCCGGGTGTCCACGGTGGAGAACCTGGGCGTCTCGTCGCTGGTCACCCTCGACTGCCCGGACGGCGTCCTGATCAGCCTCACCGTGCCCGAGGACGAGGAACCGGCCCTCGGGCGTGCCCTCACGGTCGGCGCGGCGCCCGGTCGGCTGCTGTTCTACGGGGCGGAGGACGGCCGGCTGCTCGGCGGTGGGAGCGCCGCGGCGGTGGCCCGTTCGGAGTAACCGCTGGTATACCGTGGTGCGGGGGCGTGCCGAGAGCGAGGAGTTCCACCAGTGCCGCGGTTGTTGCTCGTCGAGGACGACGCGATGCTGGCCGAGGCGTTGTCCCGCGCGTTGCGGGGGCTCGGTCACGAGGTCGAGGTGGCGGCCACGGGCGAGCGGGCGCTGGAGCTCCTGGCCGACCGGCGGACGTCCGCGGACCTGGTGCTGCTGGACGTGATGCTGCCCGGTGTCGACGGGTTCGAGGTGTGCCGCCGCATCCGGGCAGGCGACACGGTCCCGGTGATCCTGCTGACCGCTCGCGGTGACGCGGTGGACGTCGTGGTCGGCCTGGAGGGCGGCGCCGACGACTACGTCGTGAAACCGGTCGAGCCGCGGGTGCTCGACGCGCGGGTGAAGGCGATCCTGCGCCGCGCCGTGCCGCCGCCGCCCTCGAAGCCGCACGTGCACACGATCGGGGACCTCGAACTGGACACCGCCGCGCTGGCGGTGACCAGGAACGGCCGCGAGCTGAACCTCACCTCCACCGAGATCCGCCTGCTGATCGAGTTCGTCGAGCACGCGGGCCAGGTGCTCAGCAGGCAGACGTTGCTCAAGCGGGTGTGGGACTACGGGTTCACCGGTGACTCGCGCCTGGTCGACGCCGCGGTGGCCCGCCTGCGCGCCAAGATCGAGCCCGAACCGGCGAACCCCGTGCTGCTGCGCACCGTCCGCGGATTCGGGTACCGCCTGGTCAAGCCGTGACGCGGCGGCCCGGCCTGCGGGCGGCGATCGTGCTGACCGTCGCGGCCGTCACCCTGGTCACGACCGTCGCCATGGCGCTCACGACCTACCGGCTCCAGGCGGGCAGCACCCGGGACCGGTTCACCGCCTCCGCGCAGGCCGCGTTCGACTCCGACACCCAGCAGGCGCACCAGTTCCTCGTCCGCAGCACCGGGTTCCAGTCCGCTGTGGACGGTGTGGCCGAGTACATGGAGGCCCGGCTCGGCCTGACCTGGGCGCTGGTCAACTTCACCCCGTCGTCCGGTCCGCTGTCCACCTCCGCCCGCGGCGAGTACACCCCGGTCGCCGGCGCGATGCTCGCGTTCCCCGGTCGGCTCCCGGTGGACCTGGTGGACCAGGCGCGCGACCACCGGGGTTCCGTGCGCTACACCGCAGAGGGCCCGGACGGCAGCCGGCTGGTGATCGTCGGTGAGGTCGAACCGGGACTGCTGCTCGCGGAGTTCTACGACCTGGGCGCGGTGGA
>NZ_JBFAAX010000225.1:0-4006 GCF_040639995.1 Actinosynnema sp. NPDC023658
GCCGTGGCCCGCTGGCCGGGAGGCGGCGTGACCGCGGCGGTCGACGAGGCGGGCTGGTTCCACGTCGAACGCGTGCCGTTCGGGCCGGTCAGGTTCGTGCTGCGCGGCACGGGCCGCGAGCGGGCGACGCCGTGGTTCGTCGCATGAGGCCGAACCGCGTGCCCCCCGAGCGCTCACTGGCCCTGGTCGGGCGGGCTGAGGCCCTGCTGAGCACCGGTTTCGTGCGTGAAGCCACCGTGCTGCTGCGGCCGGCGGTCGACTCGCGCCTGCCGGAGGCGTTGCTGCTCGCCGCGCGGTGCGCGTTTCGGGACCACGACTTCGCGACCGCGCGCACCTTGGCCACCGACGCGGAAGACCTGTTCCTCGCCCAGGACCGCCCGTCCCTCGTCCCGGCCGCGCGGGCGGTGGCCCTGCTCGCCGGCGGACCCGGTTCCCCCACCGCGGTGGCCGACGCGTGCGACCGGCACGGCCACCACGACGACGCGGCCGAGGTCCGGCTCCGGCACGCACCCGGGCAGGCGGCGGCGCTCAGGCACCGGGGCACGTCCCGGTCCCGGGCCCTCGGCTGGCTCGCCCGCGCCCGGCTGGCGACGACCCGGCGCGACGCGGTGGCCGCGTGCCGGGCCGGGCTCGCGCTGCACGACCACGACGCACGCGGAGACCTGGTGGACATCGCCCTCGACCACGCCCTGAGCAGCGCAGACGCCCGATCGGCGTGGCGCTGGAACGAGCACCGGACCGCCGTGCCCGACCCCGCGGTCACCCGGGCGCGGGCCGAGCTGCGCCTCGCCCGCGTGCGGGGTGACCGGGACCGGATCGCGCGGCTCGAACGCGAGATCCGCCGGCTCGCGCACTCGCCACCCGCGGTCGGACGACCGG
The DNA here is from genome assembly GCF_040639995.1 of Actinosynnema sp. NPDC023658. Taxonomy (NCBI): domain Bacteria; kingdom Bacillati; phylum Actinomycetota; class Actinomycetes; order Pseudonocardiales; family Pseudonocardiaceae; genus Actinosynnema; species Actinosynnema sp. NPDC023658. Next base: position 880 of record NZ_JBFAAX010000225.1, read on the forward strand.
CCGTGCCGCTGAACGACGTGGTGGACGCGTTGGGCGACCGGGCGCTGCTGGTGTTCATCAGCCACCGGGGCAGGCTGTTCGGCGTGTCCGTCACCGGTCGGCGGGTCGGGCTGCACGACTTCGGCGAGGCCCGGACCACCGCGCGGCACGTCCGCTCGCTGTCGTTGGCCGACGCGCCGCACGCGCTGGCGGACCTCGACCGCCTCCTGCGGCCCGCCGGCGACCGACCGCTGGTCGTCGTGCCGAGCCCGGAACTCGTGCGGATGCCGTGGGCCGCGCTGCCCTCCGCCCGCGGGCGGGCGCTCTCGGTCGCGCCGTCGACGAGCTGCTGGCACCGGGCCGACACCCGCCCGTTGCGGCTCGCGAACCGCCTCTGGGTCGCCGGGCCGTCGCTGGTGCACGCGCACCGGGAGGTCGAGGCGCTGCGCCGGGCCCACGGTGGGGAGGTGCGCTCCACAGTGGACGGGACGTTGCGCGGGATGGTCGGCGCGGACGTCGCGCACATCGCCGCCCACGGCGTGCGCGAGTCACGGCACGGCGTTGAAGACGAACTGTTTTCGTATCTGCAACTGGAAGACGGGCCGCTGCACGGGCACGACCTCGACGGCCTGGCGGGTGCGCCGTCGGTCGTGGTGCTGTCGGCGTGCGAGTCCGGGTTGGCACGGGTGTTGCTGCGGCGCGGGGCGCGCGTCGTGGTGGAGAGCGTCCGGGCCGTGCCGGACGACCGGGTCGTGGACCTGATGGTCGACCTGCACGCCAACCTCGCGCAACCTGCGCAAGCGCTTGCGGACGCGCAGGCCCGGCACGGCGACCTCGGCTTCGTCTGCGTGGGCGCGGGGTGACCGCCGGTCGCTCTATCGGGGGACACCCGAACGGCTTAACGGGACCGGTGGGGGTGAAGCCGCCGGTCAGACGTCCACAGGGGACGTTCTTCCTGCGTCCGCTGTGGACCTTGGGGGCCGTCACACGTTCAGGTGGACACGACGGACTGTGTTCGGCGGCGGGTCGGACAACCCGGACAGCCGCACCCCACCGCCCTTCCGAGTGGGTTCCGGCGGAGAACGTTCGAAAATGCGGTTCCCAGTGCTAGACATAGCAGAACGTCGACTTGGAACGGTCCGTCGCGTTCGCCTCAGCCGGAATGGTGGTGATCCACAGTGGCAACGCCCTTCGCGGTGCGCCGGAGCGGATCGCTGCTGCTCAGGGCACTCGCCGTCGGCGGGTTGGCGGCGGCGGCCTGGTTCGTGTGCGGTGGGGTCGCGGCCGCGGGTGAAGACCACTCGGACGAGGCACCCACGCCGCTCGACGCGGTGAACGTGGCGCTCGGTGAGCAGCAGTCGGCAACCACCGACCTGCTGCTCGCCGACGCGGTGCGGCAGTACGCCGGGTCGTTCACGCCCGTCACCGCCGCACCTCAGCCGTTCGAGTCGCAAGCAGTCGAAGCGGTGGACTTCCACCCCTTCACGGCCGCGGTGCACCCGCTCGTCGTCGTGCCCGCGCCCGTGCCCGTCGAGGCGGCGGGCGACCTCTGCTCGTACGCCCACCCGGCCGACGCGTACCCGTCCTGGACCTACCCGGACGTCGACGCCGCCGTCGAGTCGGACTTCGGCTCGGGCTCGTACTCCGGCTCGTCCTCCGGGTCCTACTCGGACTCCGAGTCCGACTCGTACGGGTACTCCGGCGGCTACGCCGACGGTTACGGCTACTCGGGCGGGGCGTCGAACACCATGCCCGCCCCGCTGTACGAGGCGAAGGTGGCCGCGAAGGCCGCCGCGCGGGAGGCCGCCGAGGTGTCGGCGGCCCCGCCGGCGTCCGTCGTCGAGGTGATCGCGCAGGCCCGCGCCGACGTGCCGGTGCCGCCGTTCGCCGCCGCCCAGCCCGTGCCGGACTCCCCGAGCGCCCAGGCCGCCGAGGTGGTCTGGGAGGTGCCGGAGCCGAGCACCCCCGCTCCCGCGCCGAAGCAGGCGCCCGCGCCCAGCTCACCGACCGCGTCGTCGTCGAGCGGCGCGGACAGCGGTGGTGGCCACCGCGGTGGCCTCATCGCGTCGTTCGCCGGCCGGTCGGATTCCAAGCCGTTGACCGCGTTGTCGGTCGAGCGGCCGGACGACGGCCGGTCCCCGGGCAGCATCCCGGGGCTGCCCAGCACGTCACCCGACTGAGCAAGACGGGACCCGTGTGCCCTGAGCACACGTGATCACACGCCGTTCGGCCGGTCACTTCTCGCTGTACCCACTCCTGCACTCACGCACGACCAGGCTTCCCGTCCTGCCAACCGCGCCCTGGCAGGACGGGCGAGGTCCCATCGCCGCGCTGCCCCCGCAGCGGAGGGACCCCAAGGGAACCTGCGGCAGGGGACGCCAATCCCTGGAGCGTCCCCGCCGCAGGTCCACGGACCACCGTCGGGCTCCGGCTCAACGAGGGGCTGTGCCGGAGCCCGACGGATCGGCACCACACCATCGAGTGATCATCGCCCGAATATGTACGGAAACACCGTCACCGTTCCTCGGTTAAAACCATGAGGACCGCCGCCAACCACCACCCACGTCCCCACCCACCAACACCACCGCCCGAACACCCCACCTCAACGCCTCCCACACCCACTCCCCACCACCGCTCGACCTGCCCGGCCACCGCCGCCCCGGTCCGCTCTCACTCCCCGCCCGCCCTGCCCGGCCGCTCATCCACTCGACGGCCCGGCATCCGGCACCCGGCCACTCGACCGTCTGGCCCGCGCTCAGCCCGGCCCGGCCACTCACCCCGCTCGACTCGAAGCGAACCCGCTCGTCGAGCAACACCCCGGCCGGCCAACACCCCCTGGACCGCCGCCCCAGCAGCCGGTCCCGCCGACTCGCCCGTGCGCCAAACTCACTTGCGCCGCAACGAGATCGCGCACCACCCGAGCCCGCCGGTGCCAAACCACGCCACGCCGCCGCGCCCACACCGGCCAGCAGCCGACATCCGATCCCAGCCCGCGACCGACGACGCCTGAGCCCCACTCGACCTGCGCCCCGCCCGGCCCGTGACCCGTGTGCGGCCGGGCGGTGATCGGGCAGGTCAGGCGACGGGCACGGCGAGGTCGGCGTCGCCCGTACCGCCGCCGCCCGAGACGGCGGCTGCCACCAGGCCC
>NZ_JBFAAX010000225.1:4016-9117 GCF_040639995.1 Actinosynnema sp. NPDC023658
GACCGATCACTGCCCGAACACCCGGCCCAGCCGGCGCACGGCGTCGCGCAGGACGTCGGCCGGCTGCACGTACGGCAGGCGCAGCCAGCGCTCGAAGCCGCCGTGCGCGCCGAAGCGCGACCCCGGCGCCAGGCGGATGCCGTGGTTCTGGGCGACGACGGCGATGCGGGTGCTGATCGGGGCGTCCAGTTCGCACCACACGCTGAGGCCCCCGGTCGGACGGCGGAAGCGCCAGGTCGGGCACTGTTCGCGCAGGCCCTCCATGAGCACGTCCCGCTGGGCCGCCAGTTGGGCCCTCCGCTCGCGCAGCGCCGGTTCCGGGTCGGCCATCAGCTCCGCCAGCACGAGCTGCTCCACCACCGCGGACCCGAGGTCGAGAGCGGTGCGGGTGCTGATCAGGCGGTGGACCACCTCGGGGGACGCGCGGATCCAGCCGATCCGCAGGCCGCCCCAGTGGGACTTGCTGGCCGAGCCCAGCGTCACGACCAGGTCCTCGGCGAACGTCGCCATCGGCGGCGGGCCGTCCAGCGGGTCGCCGTCCAGGTCCAGTTCGGCCACGGTCTCGTCGACCACCAGCGGGGTGCGGGCGCGGCGGGCCGTGTCGGCCAGTTCAGCCCGGCCCTCGGCGTCCAGGCGGTGACCGGTGGGGTTGTGGAAGTCGAGCACGACGTACGCCATGCGCGGTGCGGCTTGGCGGAGGGCGGCGGCCATCCCGGGCAGGTCCCAGCCGGTGTCGGTCATCGCCACCGGGACCGGGATGGCGGACACGGCCTTGATCGCGTCCAGGGCGTTCGGGTAGCTCGGTTGCTCCACCAGCACGCGATCACCCGGTCCGGTGAACAGGCGGAGGGTCAGCGCGAGGGCGTGCTGCGCGCCGCTGGTGATCACGATCTGGTCCGGTGACGTTGGCAGCCCTCGCGCCGCATACCGGTCCGCGATGCGTCGCCGCAGCTCAGGCAGACCGTGCTCGTAGTACCCGTGGTCGGCCAGGTGGTCCGGGAGGTACCGCCGCACCTGGTCGAACGCCGCCAGCACGCCCGGCAGCGCGGGAGGCGCGGCACGCGCGAAGTCCACCATCGAGTGACCCACCAACGGCGTGTCCGGGGTGAACCCCAGCGCGCCCGTCGGCAGGCTGATCCACGACCCCGCGCCGCGGCGGCTCGCGACCAGCCCCTCGGACCGCAGCTGGTCCAGCGCGGCCGTGATCATGGTGCGGCTCACCGGCAGCACCTCGGCCATCTCCCGCTCGGCGGGCAGCCGCGTGCCGGCGGGCAGCCGTCCGTCCAGGACCAGCATGCGGATCGCCGCGGCCAGGTCGGTCGAGCCGTGACGTGCGCCACGACGACGCCACTCGCCCAGCAAGCCGGCCAGGCGAAATCCGGTTATACGTCCACCTGGTGGGACATCACCGTTCATAAGGCCAATTATCGCGGATTGGATCTGGATTACAAGGCCAATCAGGACGAAAGATGGCCACATGCTCGCCGCACTCACCCAGGTCCCGGTCACCGTCTCCCCGCTCCGCCGCGTCCCCCAGCTCCTCGCCGGGCTGTGGCTCTACGGCGCGAGCATGGCGCTCCAGATCCGCGCCACCCTCGGCCTCGACCCGTGGGACGTGCTGCACGACGGCCTCACGAAGATCACCGGCTTGTCCTTCGGCACGATCACCGCGCTCGTCGGCGCCGTCGTCCTGCTCTGCTGGATCCCGCTGAGGCAGAGACCGGGGGTCGGGACGGTCAGCAACGTGATCGTCATCGGCGTCGCGGTGGACGTCACGCTGGCGATCCTGCCGAGCCCGTCCGAGATGCTGCCGCGCATCCTGTTCCTGACCGGCGGCATCGTGCTGAACGGCCTGGCCGCCGCCGTCTACATCGGCGCACGGTTGGGCCCCGGCCCGCGCGACGGCCTGACGACCGGTTTCTGCGCGCGGACCGGGACCTCGTTGCGCCTGGTGCGGACGGTGGTCGAGGTGACCGTGCTCGCCCTCGGCTGGTTGCTCGGCGGCACGATCGGCGTGGGCACCGTCCTCTACGCCGTGACCATCGGCCCGCTGACCCAGGCGTTCCTCCCCCTGGTCACCTGGGTGAGCGAGCGGCCCGCCTCCTGACCTCCCCGTAGTCCACGCCGCGCGCCCCGAGGACCTCGGCCACGAGTCCGCGCTCGGCCAGCAGCGCCAGCAGCAGGTGCTCCTGGCCGAGCGAGCCGTGGCCGAGGTCGCGGGCTTCGACGAGGCTGCGGACGAGGGTCTTCTTCGCCTCGGCGGTGAACGGCAGGTGGTTGCCGAAGAACCGCCGCCGGCGCCGGTTGCGCGCGCCGGCCAGTGCGCCTTCGCCGTGCGTGCGCTCGACGGACGCCACGACCTCGTCGACGTCGATGCCGAACCGGCGCAGCGCCTCGGTGTCGGCGTCGCTGAGCCCGCCCTTGCGCCGGGCGGCGGCGAAGGCGTCGGCCACCTCGTCGCGTCGCAGGTGGAACTCGGCCAGCACCGGCGAGTCGAGCAGGGCCAGCGCGAGGTGCTCGGGCCCGATCCCGGGCGCGTCGAGGCTCTCGGCCTGCACCACGGCGTCGTGGACGGTCTGGCGGGCGGCCCTGGTGAACCGTTCCCCGATCATCGGTCTCCCCCGTGCTTCTTGTGGACGGCCTGTCGGGTGACCCCGAGTTCGGCCGCGATCTCCTGCCATGACCAGCCGCGGGCGCGGGCGTTGCGCACCTGCACGGCTTCAAGGGTTTCCAGCAGCCGGCGCAGCGCGCTGACCGCTCGCAGCCCGACCCTGGGGTCTCGATCGCCCGCCGCCGAGGCGAGCTCGGTTGCTTCCGTCATGCCGTCAACTTTGGTTGACACGCGTCGACTTGTCAACCCAGGTTGACGCACTAGGCTCGGTGCCGATGCCGGAGATCACCACCGCCGAACGGGCCGGAGTGGGCCGTGACGGCCTGCCGCGCCCCACCGAGGACCGCGTCGTCCGACTCCCGGACGCCGTCGTGCTGCTGGACGGCGCGACCTCCCCGACCCCGCGCGAGCGCGACGGCGGCTGGCACTCGCGCCACCTGGCCGAGGAACTCGCCGCACCGGGAGCCCTGCGCGGGGACCTGGCCGACGGCCTGGCCCGAGCCATCGCCCGGCTCGCCGCGAGGTTCGACCTGACGCCGGGGAACTCGCCGTCGAGCACGGTCGCGATCACGCGGTGGACCGACACCGACGTGGACGTCCTGGTGCTCGCGGACAGCCCGGTGGTCGTGTTCACCGACTCGGGGGTCGAGGTGGTCGCGGACGACCGGCTGCGGGACCTGCGCGGGCGGGTCGACCGGATCACCGACTGGCGCAACCGCGACGGCGGCTGGTGGGTGGCCGAGGCGGAACCGGCCGCCGCGCACCGGGCCGTGCGGGCGAGGTGGCCGCGCGACCGGGTGCGCGCGGTGGTGATGGCGACGGACGGCGTGTCCTGCAGCGTGGACGACTACGACTTGTTCGCGGACTGGAAAATCGTGTTGGACATCACTTCGGAAAAGGGTCCGGAAGCGGTGCTGGACGAGATCCGGGCGGCGGAAGCGGATGATGCCGCGCGCACGAAGTGGCCGCGGCCGAAAGTGCACGACGACCAAGCGCTGGCGGTCATCCGATTCACGACCGGGAAATGAGAAAAGCCCCTCGCGCTCAGCGGAGGGGCTTTCTCAACAGTCTGGTGGCCAGGGGCGGGGTCGAACCGCCGACCTACCGCTTTTCAGGCGGTCGCTCGTACCAACTGAGCTACCTGGCCAGGTAGCGGTTCGACCGGACTGGCCGAACTGCCTTGCGACCCAGACGGGACTCGAACCCGCGACCTTCGCCGTGACAGGGCGACGCGCTAACCAACTGCGCCACTGGGCCTTGCTTTACTGCTCGTCTTGCCGGTTCACACCGTACCGCACTTACTGTACCGCGTGCCCCCAACGGGATTCGAACCCGCGCTACCGCCTTGAAAGGGCGGGGTCCTAGGCCGCTAGACGATGGGGACCCAGTTCCTCCGGCAGCCCTTGTGGGCCACCTTCTTTCCCAGGCCCTCCACGCTGTCCGGTGGAAGCATCGTAAGCATAGGGCACGGGGGTGCACACCTCCAAAACGGGGGTGGCACACGTTCTTGACCTGCGATTCCACCCCCGTTGGCGGCCGTTCACCCACGCGTCGGAGTCACAGCGGGAGCAGTCGGTCGGCGAACTCCGCCCGTTCGGCGTCGGTCAGCACGGCCAGGGCGTCGTCGAACCGCTCGTCGGTCAGCCGCTCGGCCTGCCGCCACCGCGCCTCCAGGTCCGGGCGACCGGCTACGGACGCCAGCAACGCCTCGGCGTCGTCGGGCCGCCACCCGGTGCGCCGGAGCCGGCCGAGACCGCCTTCGGGGTCCAGGGCGACGGCCTGGGTGATGCTCAGCCCCACGGCGCGCAGCGCGGCGAAGTGCAGGCCGCCGCGGAGCTCGCGGAGCACCATCAGGGCGTGGCCGAGGCGGGCGGGGCCGTCCTCGGGACGCGCCGCGTCACGCCAGCCGCGGAACAGCGGCAGCGCGGAGGCATCCGCCCCGTCGACGACCGCGAAGGCGAGGTCCGCGAACCGGTCGGCCTCCGCGACCTCGGCCAGGTGGTTGCGGGACCAGTCCCAGCACCCGCCCAGGTACGCCTCGACGGCGCGGTCGGCGGGGAACGGGCGCGCGAGCGCCATCCCGACCAGCCACTCGGGGAAGATCCCGAGCACGGACGCCGCCACGCCGGGCGACGGGTCTCCGAGGACCGCCGTGCGACCGCGGAAGTAGAGCGTGCGCGGCGGCAGGCCGACGGCCTGTTCGCGAGCCGCGAGCTCAGGTGACGCCATGAACGTCCCGGCGATCCTGACCAGCGGTTCCCTGGTTGCTTCGGCAGTGTTGAGCATTTCGTAACACTGTCACAGAACTCGGTCGACGGCAACGTCCGGGCAGCACGGGACGCCGCGGCCCGGGTGCGGTGCCGCGGTTGGCCGTTGGGGGGTGTTCGGTGACGGCGGCGGCGCCCGGGCGTCGGGTGCCCGGGGGGGCGCCCCGCGGGGGCGACCCCCGCCCCGGCGGGATTGCCCCCGCCACCCCCCCGGGCAACCCCC
>NZ_JBFAAX010000226.1:0-8944 GCF_040639995.1 Actinosynnema sp. NPDC023658
CCCGGGAGCTGGCCGCCCAGCTCGACCGCGCGGACGTGCTGGTGTGCAGCGTGGGCACCGGCGGGCACAGCGCCGGCGTCGTCACGGCCCTGCGCCGGCACTGGCCGGACGTGCGGCTGGTCGGCGTGGACACCGTCGGCTCGACCATCTTCGGCCAACCCGCCCGGCAGCGGGTGATGCGCGGGCTGGGCAGCAGCATCCACCCGCGCAACGTCGCCTACGAGGAGTTCGACGAGGTGCACTGGCTCGGGCCGGTCGAGGTGGTGGACGCGTGCCGCCGGCTGGCCAGGGACTGCTTCGTCACCGGCGGCTGGAGCACCGGCGCGGTCGCCCTGGTGTCGGCCTGGGTGGCGCGCGTGGAGCCGGGGTCGACCGTCGTGACGATCTTCCCGGACGGACCGCACCGCTACCTCGGCACCATCTTCGACGACGACTTCTGCCGGGCGCGCGGCCTGCTGGGCACGCCGGAGGACCGACCGGTGGAGATCGCGGACACCACCGAGGTCGAGGTCACGAGCTGGGCGCGGTGCCGCGCGGTGTGCGCGCCGAAGGCCGTCGGGGTGCCGGCGTGAGGCTCGACTGGTCGGTGCGGGGGTTGGAGCTGCGCTCGCCGCTGCGCATCTCGCGGTCGGTGATGGCGCGGCGTGACGCCGTGCGCGTCGTGCTCGGGTGGGACGGGCTGCTGGGGCACGGCGAGGTGGTCACGAGCCGGTACTACGGGCTGGACGTGGAGCGGATCACCGCGCTGCTGCGCGACCTGGTCCCCGTGGTGGCCGACTGCCCCGACCCGGCGGACCTGCGCGAGCGCCTGCCGGAGCTGCCGCCGGGCGTGCTCGCCGCCGTGGACTCGGCGCTGTGGGACCTGGAGGCCGTGCGCCGGGGCGTGCCGGTGCACGCGCTGGTCGGCGTTCCACAGTGGACTGACGTGCCGACGGCGTGCACGATCGGCATCGGCGCTCCCGCCGACGCCGCCGCCCAGGCCGCCGACCTGGCCGGTCGCGGGTTCACCGTGCTGAAGGTCAAGGTCGGCTCGGAGCACGACGTCGCCGCGATCCGGGCCGTCCGCGCCGCCGCCCCCGACGCGCGCCTGATCCTCGACCCCAACGGCGCTTGGACGGCGGAGGGGACGTTGCGGGTGGTGGACGGCCTGTCCGGCATCGACGCCCTAGAGCAACCCATCGCGCCGGGTCGTCCGGACGACCTGGCGTGGCTGCACGACCGCTGCCCCGTGCCGCTGGTGGCGGACGAGGACGCCGCGACCGCCGCCGACGTCCGCGCGCTGGCGGGCGTGGTCGACGGGGTGAACGTGAAGCTCGCCAAGTGCGGCGGCATCACCTCGGCGCTGGAGGTCGTCGACGCGGCCAGGACCGCCGGGCTGGACGTGATGCTCGGCTGCCTGGTGGCCAGCTCGCTCGGCATCGCGCCCGCCGTGCACCTGACGGGGCACGCGCGGTGGGTGGACCTGGACGGGCACCTGCTGGTCACCGACGACCCGTGGACCGGGATCGGCGGCGAGGACGGCACGCTGCGGCTGTCCGGCGCACCGGGGCTGGGCGTGACGCCCGCGCCCGACCGGAGCGGGCGGCGATGAGGCGGTTCCCGTTGTCGGTGCGGCTGCTGCTGGTCAACCAGTTCGGCGTGAACACCGGCTTCTACCTGCTGATCCCCTACCTGGCCACGCACCTGGGCGACCTCGGCCTGTCCGCGGCGACGATCGGGGTCGTCCTGGGCGTGCGGACGTTGAGCCAGCAGGGCCTGTTCCTGCTCGGCGGCTCGGCGTCGGACCGGCTCGGCCCGCGCGGGGTCATCATCGCGGGCTGCGCGGTCCGGGCGGTCGGGTTCGGGTTGTTCGCGGCGGGCGAGTCGGTGGCCGTGCTGCTGACCGCGTCCGTCCTCAGCGGGCTCGCGGGGGCGTTGTTCAACCCGGCCGTGCGCGCCTACATCGCGGACGAGTCCGCCGACCGGGCCGGGGCGTTCGCCCTGTTCAGCGCCTACGGGCAGGCCGGCGCGCTGGTCGGTCCGCTGCTGGGCGGCCTGCTGGTGCTGTGGGACTTCCGGATCGCCGCGCTGGTGGCGGCCGGGGTGTTCGCCGTGCTCACGGTCGCGCAGGCGGTCGTGCTGCCCGCCCGCCCCGCCGCGCCGCGCGAGGGCACGGTGCTGGACGACTGGCGCGAGTGCCTGACCGACCGCCGGTTCCTCGCCTTCACCGGCGCGCTCACCGGCATGTTCGTGCTGCAGAACCAGCTGTACCTGGTGCTGCCGCTGGAGGCGCAGCGGCTGACCGGCTCGTCGTTCGCCGTCGCGGCCGTGTTCGGGGTGTCCACCGCGGTCACCCTGCTGCTCCAGGTGCGCGTCACCAGGGCGCTGGACCGGGTGCCGCGCGGCCGGGCGATCGCAGTGGGGCTCGCCGTCATGGGCCTGGGGTTCACCGCCACGGCGGTCAGCCACGCCGGACCGCTCGGCGGTGTCACGCCCGTGCTGGTGGCCGCGCTGCTGCTGTCGGTCGGCGTGGTGATCGCGCAGCCGTTCGTCTACGAGCTGATCCCCGCCTTCGGCCGCACCGGCCTGTCCGGCACCTACTTCGGCGTGTTCTACCTGGTCTCCGGCCTCGCCGCGGCCCTGGGCAACACCGCGATCGGCTGGGTGTTCGGCCGGTCGCAGTGGGCGGCGTCGCTGGTGTGCGTGGGCGTCGGGCTGGGGTGCGCGGCGGCCGTGGCCCTGCTGCACCGCCGCGGCGTGCTGACCGCGGCACGACCGGAGGTGACCCGATGACGGTGGGCGAGAACCTGCTGACCGACAACCCGGCGCTCTACGAGCACCAGTTCCCCGACCCCGACCACGTCGCCGCCCGCTTCACGCACGACGTCGTGACGCGGTTCGGCGGCGGGCGCGACCTGCTGGACGTCGGCTGCGGCACCGGCCGCGACGCCGGCCACCTGAGCGCGCTGGGGTACCGGGTGGTCGGCCTGGACAGCTCCGAGCGGATGGTCGAGCACGCCCGCGCGCACCACCCGGCCGCCGAGTTCGTCCGGGACGACATGCGGTCGTTCGCGCTGGGCCGCCGCTTCGACGTGATCACCTGCATGGACAGCGCCCTGCTGTACTGCCACACGAACGCCGACCTGGACGACTTCCTGCGCCGCTGCCGCGACCACCTGCGACCGGGCGGCCTGCTGGTGGCGGAGATGCGCAACGGCGCGTTCTTCCTCGGCAACACCGAGCTGCTCGACGGCGTGCGCAGCCGCACGGTCGTCTGGGAGGGCGTGTCCTACACCTCGCACACCCGGCTCCGGGTCGACCACGCGGGCCAACTGCTGCGCCGGCGGCGGGAGTGGTGGTGGCCGGGCGCGCGGCCGCTCGTGCAGCGCTCGGCGTGGCGGCTGCTGTTCCCGCAGGAGCTGCGGCACTTCCTGGACCACGCCGGGTTCGACGTGACCGCCCTGTTCGACTCGCCGGGTCCGCGCACCGAACCGCCCTGGTCGTCCGACGCCGAGCTGCGCGAAGAGCTGTCCGGCGACCGCCTCCACCTCGTCGCGCGCCTGCGCCACTGAAAGGACACGACATGCGCCACCTCGACCGCCGCGGCTTCCTCGGCCTCGGAGCCGGCCTCTCGCTCGCCGCCCTCGCCGGCTGCGGCACCGGGGACGGACCGGCGTCCGCCGCGTCCACCCCGCGTGCCGGCGGCCGGCTGCGCGCCGCGTTCGCGGGCGGTGGCGCCAAGGAGGTGCTGGACCCGCACCTGGCGAACCTGTTCGTGGAGGCCGCCCGCGCGAAGGCGCTCTACGACAAGCTCGCGGACCTCGGCCCGGACGTCTCCGCCCAGCCCAGGCTCGCCGAGAAGTGGGAGCCCGACGCCACCCTCACCCGCTGGCGGATCACGGTGCGCCGGGCCACCTTCCACAACGGGCAGCCGGTGCGCGCGGACGACGTGCTGGCCAGCTACGCCCGCATCCTCGACCCCGGCCGCGCGTTCCGGGCCAAGTCGAGCCTCGCGCTGATCGACCTCGCCAACAGCCGCGCGGTGGACGACCGGACGGTGGAGTTCGCGCTGAAGCGGCCGTTCGTGGAGTTCCCCAACGCGCTGGCCGCGTTCGGCGCCTACATCGTGCCCGCCGGCACCGAGGACTTCACCCACCCGGTCGGCTCCGGGCCGTTCGCCTTCACCTCGTTCGAACCGGGCAAGTCGGTGCTGCTCAAGCGTCACGCGGACTACTGGGAGGGCGCACCGCACCTGGACGAGCTGGAGTTCGTCATCGCCAACGAGGAGTCGGCGCGGGCGAACGCGCTGCTCGGCGGCCAGGTCGAGTACGCGCACGACCTGACGCCCACCACCGCGCGCAGCCACAGCGGCAGCGACCGGATGGCGATCCACCGCGCGCCCAACAGCGCCGTGCAGGCGTTCGCGATGAAGCTCGACCGGCCGCCGTTCGACGACCGCGACCTGCGCGAGGCGTTGTTCCTGCTGGCCGACCGGCCGCAGCTGGTCGAGTCGGTGCTGGCGGGCAGCGGGCAGGTGGGCAACGACCTGTTCGGCAAGGGCTACCAGCACTACGCCGACGACATCCCGCAGCGCGAGCGCGACCTGGACAAGGCCAGGTTCCTGATCCGCCGGGCCGGCGCGGAGGGGTTGACGGTCGAGCTGGACACCTCGACCGCCGCGGCCGGGATGGTCGAGGCCGCCACCGTGTTCGCGGACCAGGCCAGGGGCTCCGGGCTGACCATCGAGGTCGTCACCGGCAACAAGGACAGCTACTGGTCGGACACGCTCAAGAACGGCTCGCTGTCGAGCTTCCGGTCGGGCGCGATGCCGATCGAGACCCACGTCGCGCAACGCCTGCTGACCGGCTCCGGCACCAACGTGACCAAGTGGGCCAGGCCGGAGTTCGACGCGCTGTACGACAAGGCGGTGTCCACTGTGGACGACGCCGCGCGCGGCGAGGTGTACCGGGAGATGCAACGCTCCCTGCACGCCGAGGGCGGCTACCTGATGTGGGGCTTCGCGGACTGGATCGTCGGCGCCGCGCCGAACGTGGGCGGCATCTCCACCGCGCCCGCGAACACGCTGGACTGGGCGCGGTTCGACAAGGTGTGGTTGGGGTGAGCCTGCGCCGGTACGCGGCCCGGCGGCTCGTCATCGGCCTGGTCCAGGTGCTCGCCGTCGTCACCGTCGTGTTCCTGCTCGTGCAGGCGCTGCCGGGCGACGCGGCGGTGGCGCTGGCGGGCGACAACCCGGACCCGCGCCGGATCGGGGAGATCCGGGCCGCGATGGGTCTGGACCGGCCCCCGCTCGACCGGTTCGGCGAGTGGCTGTCCGGGCTGGCGCGCGGCGACTTCGGGATGTCCCTGGTCTCCGGCCGGCCGGTCGTCGAGTTCCTGCGCGACGGCCTCGGCCCCACGCTCGTGCTGGCGCTACTCGCGCTGGCGCTGCTGGTGCCGTTGTCGGTGCTGCTGGGCGTGCTGGCGGCGCTGCGCGAGGGCGGACCGGTGGACCGGGTGATCACCACCGTCACCGTGGGCCTGCACTCGATCCCGGAGTTCGCGCTGGCCGTGGTGCTGATCGCGCTGTTCGGCGTGCAACTGCGGTGGCTGCCGCCGACGGCGGTCGGCGCGGACCTGCTCGGCCGGCCGGAGGTGCTGGTGCTGCCGCTGGTGGTGCTCGTGGCCCGGCCGCTGTGCTCGATCAGCCGCCTGGTGCGGGCCGGGATGGTGGACGCGCTGGCGTCCGACCACGTCCGGCACGCCCGGCGGCTGGGCATCGGGACCACCCGCGTCCGGTTCGCGCACGCCCTGCCGACCGCGCTGGCGCCCGCCGTGCAGCAGGTGGCGCGGACGACCGACTGGCTGCTCGGCGGCGTGATCGTGGTGGAGGCGGTGTTCGTCGTCCCCGGTCTGGGCACCACGCTGGTCGACGCGGTCGCCGCGCGGGACCTGCCGGTGGTGCAGGGCCTGGCGGTGGTGTTCGCGGTGACCACGGTGGTGGTGAACCTGGTGGCCGACCTGGTCGTGTTCCGGCTCGCGCCGCGCTCGGTGGCGATCGCGTGAGGGGCGTCGGGTGGCTGCTGGTCCTCGTGCCGCTGGTGTTGGCGCTGCTGGGCCCGTTGTTCGTGCCGGACGACCCGGCGCGCGGTGCGCCGTTCACCGGGAACTCTGTGCTGGGCACGGACTTCGTCGGCCGGGACGTGTGGCACCAGGTGCTCTCCGGCGGGCAGGCGGTGGTGCTGGTCGCGGTGCTCGCGACGGTGTGCTCGTACGCGCTGGGCGTGCCGTGGGGCGTGGTGGCCGCGATGTCCCGGCCGCGGGTCGTGGACGAGGTGCTGATGCGCCCCCTCGACCTGCTGCTCGCGGTGCCGTCCCTGCTCGTGCTGATCCTGGTGGCCGCGCTCGCCGGACCGGGCCTGCCGGTGCTCGTCGGCGTGGTGGCGCTGGTCAACTTCCCGGACGTGGCCCGGATCTCGCGGGCCGCCGCGCTGGAGGTCGCCGGACGCCCGGCGCTGGAGGCGATGCGGTTGCAGGGCGAGACGTGGTGGCGGACGTCCATCGTCTACACCGGGCGGTCGATGCTGCGGACCCTGGCCGCTGACCTCGGCGTGCGGGTGACCGGAGCGCTGTACCTGGTCGCGTCGGCGAGCTTCCTGGGCGTCGGGGTGGCGCCGGACGCGGCCGACTGGGCCGTCATGGTCGACCGCAACCGGGTGGGCCTGTTCCTCCAGCCGTGGGCGGTCGTCGTCCCCGCGCTGCTCATCGTGGCGCTGTCGGTCGGGCTGAACCTCGTGTTCGACCGCGCGCTGAGGACGGGGGCGCGGACGTGACTCCCGTGGTGCACGTCGAGGGCCTGCGCGCGGTGGCCGGGGACAGGACGCTGGTCGACGGCGTCGGCTTCGCGCTGTCCGCCGGGCGGGTGGTCGCGCTGGTCGGGGCGTCCGGCAGCGGCAAGACGACCACCGGGCTCGCCCTGCTCGGGGAGCACGCGCCGGGGGTGTCGGTGACCGGGCGGGTCACCGTGACCGGGCGCGTCGGGTTCGTGCCGCAGCAGCCGTCGGCGGCGCTGAACCCGGTGCGGCGGCTCGGCGGCGTGTTCCGGGAGATCGCCGCGCTGCACCCCGGCGACCCCGGCGAGCTGATCGCCACCGCGCTGCGCCGGGCCCGGGTGCCCGCCGAGCTGCTGCGCCGCTACCCGCACGAGCTGTCCGGCGGTCAGCAGCAGCGGGTGGTGCTCGCGCAGGCGCTCGTCGGTGACCCGGCGGTGCTCGTCGCGGACGAGCCGACCACCGGGCAGGACCCGATCACGCGGGCCGAGGTGGTGGACGAGCTCGCGTCGGTCGTGGCGCAGGGGGTGGCGCTGGTGCTGCTCACGCACGACCTGGACGTGGTGCGCGCGGTGGCGGACGAGGTGGTGGTCCTGCGCGCCGGCCGGGTCGTCGAGGCGGGCCCGGTGGCCGACGTGCTCGGACGACCGCGCTCGCCGTACACCGCGGCCCTGGTCGCGGCGCAGCCCCGCGTCACCGTGCCGGTCGCCCGTGCGGCGGCGGCGCACCGGCTGGAGACCCGCGCGGTCACCGCACGGCACCGCGCCACCGCCGTGCTGCACGACGTGGACGTGCGGGTCGGCGCGGGCGAGTGCCTCGCCGTCGTGGGCCGGTCCGGCAGCGGCAAGACCACGCTGGCCCGGTGCGTCGCCGGGCTGCACGCCGGGTTCACCGGCGACGAGCTGCTCGACGGCCGCCCGCTGCCGCGCTCGCTGCGCCGGCGGTCACGGGCCGAGCTGGCCGCCGTGCAGTACGTCTTCCAGGACGCCCGCGCGTCGTTCGACGCCCACCGCACCGTGCTCGACCAGGTCGCCCGCACGGCCGTGCGCCTCGCCGGCGGCACCGACGCGCGTGCGGCGGCGGTGGCGGAACTGGCGGCCGTCGGGATCGACGAGGCGACCGCGAACCGCCGACCGGCCGGGCTCTCCGGTGGCGAGCTGCACCGCGCCGCGCTGGTGCGCGCCCTGCTGGCCCGACCCGACGTGCTGGTCTGCGACGAGATCACGTCCGGCCTCGACACCCTGACCCAGGCGAGCCTGCTCGACCACCTCGCCGCGCTGACCTGCACCGTCGTGCTGATCAGCCACGACCTCGCCGTCGTCGCACGGCTCGCCGACCGCGTCGCCGTGCTGCACCGGGGACGCGTCGTCGAGCACGGGCCGGCGAGCGACGTCCTGGGCTCCCCCACCCATCCGGTGACCATCGGCCTGCTGGGCGTCGACGCCCCCGGCCGCGCAGTGGAAGGAACAGAGGAGAAGACGACATGAGCCCGTACCACCGCGAAGTAGAGCCCTACGAGGTCCGCCAGGCCACCGGAGCCGACCTGGCCGGGGCGCGCAGCGTCATGCTGGACACCTTCTACCAGGAGTTCGGCTACGGCTACCGGCCCGAGTGGCACGGCGACGTGATCGACCTGGACGGCGCGTACCTGCGGCCGGAGCGGCACGCGCTGTTCGTCGCGGTCAAGGGTGACGAGGTGGTCGCGACCACCGGGGTGCGGGCCACCGCGCCGGCCAGCCCGCCGCACCCCACCTGGCTGGCCGCGCGTTACCCCGACGGCAGCACCGCGCAGCTGTTCCGCGTCTACGTGCGACCCGAGCACCGCCGCTGCGGCCTGGCCCGCGCGCTGGTCGACCTGGCGACGCAGTTCGTCGCCCGCACGCCCGGCTACGACCGGCTGTACCTGCACACCGACACCCGCATCGCCGGGGCCGAGCCGTTCTGGCGGTCCATGGCCGCGGAGGTGCACGACGCGCGGGACGGCGACCCGATCACCTTCCAGACGGTCCACTTCGAGATCCCGTTGGCGCGCTGAGCCCGCGGGTCGGCCGGACCGGCGGGGGGGGGGGGCGCGTGCGCCCCCCCGGCACCGGCGCACCAGGGCGGCCAACGGGGGGGCCGGGGGCCCGGGCCACGGC
>NZ_JBFAAX010000227.1:0-8934 GCF_040639995.1 Actinosynnema sp. NPDC023658
CGGATCATCTTGTGCTGTAACGCGAAGTGCGGTCCACGCGACGTTCGGAGCAGCAGTGCTCCACTGGTCGACGTAGTGCGCACCGCATCACTCGCAGTCACCACCGCAGTGCCCGAGAGGTGAAACACCATGACCGCCGACCAGAGACGCGCCAGACCCGTTGTCGTGACAGCCCTGTTGCGCCTGCTGGTCGTCGTCGCCCTCGTGGCGTCCACCGTCACGGTCGTCGGTCTGCTGCGCGCGCCCGAGGCCGCCGCCGCGCCGTGCGACGCCCCCGTGGTCAACAAGGTGGCCTGCGAGAACACCAAGCAGGGCACGGCCGACTGGCAGGTGTCCTACCGGGACGACGGCATCCTCGGCTTCACCACCGACATCAGCGCCACCCCCGGCGGCCGGGTCGACTTCAAGATGCTCACCAGCGCGTCGTCCTACTACATCGACATCTACCGGCTCGGCTGGTACGGCGGCGTCGGCGCGCGGTTCCAGGAGCGGATCAGCCGCACCACCGCGCAGAACCAGCCGCCGTGCCAGCGCGGCACGGACGGCAGCGCGCTGATCGACTGCGGCAACTGGGCGGTGTCGCTGGGCTGGAACGTGCCGCTCACCGCGGTGTCGGGCATCTACTACGCGCGCACCCACCGCAACGACAACGGCGCGGAGAACGAGATCGTCTTCGTCGTCCGCGACGACACCAGCACCTCGAAGGTCCTGTTCCAGACCTCCGACTCGACCTGGGCGGCCTACAACCGCTACGGCGGCAACAGCCTGTACTTCGGCGACGGCCCCGGCCAGGGCGGCCAGGCCTACAAGGTCAGCTACAACCGCCCGTACACCGGTGGCGACGGCGACGACAACTTCATCTTCAACGCCGAGTACCCGATGCTGCGCTTCCTGGAGGCCAACGGGTACGACCTGAGCTACACCACCGACGTGGACTCGGCCCGCCGCGGCCAGCTGATCAAGAACCACAAGGTGTTCATGGCCGTCGGCCACGACGAGTACTGGTCGAACGAGCAGCGCGCCAACGTGGAGGCGGCCCGGGACGCGGGCGTGCACCTGGCGTTCCTCACCGGCAACGAGATCTTCTGGAAGACCCGGTGGGAGAAGAGCATCGACTCCTCGCACACCGACTGGCGCACGGTCGCCTGCTACAAGGAGACCAAGGGCACCCAGAGCGACGGACTGAGCGACTGGACCGGCACCTGGCGCGACCCGCGCTACCCCGAGCAGGACGGCGGGCGCCCGGAGAACGCGCTGCTGGGCAACCTGTTCACGGTCAACGGCCGCCGAGAGGACGCGCTCCAGGTCCCGGCCGCGTACGGCCGGATGCGACTGTGGCGGCACACGTCGTTGCAGAGCATGTCCGGCACCTACACGTTCCAGCCGGGCACGCTGGGCTACGAGTGGAACTCGGTGGAGGACAACGGCTTCCAGCCGGCCGGCGTGGCGCAGCTGTCGCGCACCACCGTGGCCATGTCCGAGGGCCCGTACGTGCTGCAGAACCACGGCGACCTCTACACCCCGGACACGAAGACCCACGCCATCACCTACTACCGGCACGCGAGCGGGGCGCTGGTGTTCGGCGCCGGCACCGTGCAGTGGGCCTGGGGCGTGGACGACGAGCACGCGTTCCTCACCAACACGCCGACCTCCGACGTGCGGATCAAGCAGGCCACGGTCAACTTCCTGGCCGACATGGGCGTGAGCGCGACGACGTTGCAGGCCGGGCTGACCCAGGCGACCAAGAGCACCGACACCCAGGCGCCGGCGGTGGCGTTCACCTCCGTGCCGCCGCTGTCGGCCGTGGGCGCCGCGTACACGTTCGCCGGCTCGGTCACCGACGTCGGCGGCCAGGTCGGCGGCGTCGAGGTGTCCACCGACGGCGGCACCCGCTGGCACCCGGCGGTGTGGCAGGCCGGGCAGACGGGGTGGAGCTACACCTACACCCCGAGCCAGTCCGGCCCGGCGAGCCTGCGCGTGCGCGCGGTGGACGACTCGGCGAACCTGTCCACGCCGGTCGTGGCCACGCCGGGGGTCAACCCGCGCACCTGCCCGTGCGGCCTGTGGACCACCGCGAACACCCCCGACGTGGCCGACAGCGGTGACGCGTCGCCGCTGGAGCTGGGCGTGAAGTGGCGGGCGAACGGCGACGGCTACGTGCGCGGCGTCAAGTTCTACAAGGGCGCGGGCAACACCGGCACGCACACCGGCACGTTGTGGGACGCGGCGGGCAACCCGATGGCCACCGGCACGTTCGCCAACGAGACCGCGAGCGGCTGGCAGACGTTGACCTTCGCCATGCCGGTGAAGGTGCTGGCGGGCGTCACGTACGTGGTGTCGTACTTCGCGCCCAACGGGCACTACTCCTACGACCTGGAGTACTTCTTCCAGCAGCAGCGCTACCTCGAACCGCTCACCGGCCTCAAGAACGGCCAGGACGGCACGAACGGCCTGTTCCGGTTCGGCGGGCCCGGCTTCCCGACCCAGTCCCACTGGGGCAGCAACTACTGGGTCGACGTGGTGTGGGCGACCGACCCCGGGCCCGACCAGCGGGCACCGCTGCTGGTGTCCACCAACCCGGTGAGCGGCGAGGGCACGGTGTCGCTGAACCCGACCGTCTCGGCCACCTACGACGAGGCCGTCGCGCCCGGTTCCGCCCAGTTCACCGTCACCGGTCCGGCCGGCGCGGTGTCCGGCTCGGTGGCGCTGTCCGCCGAGAACAAGACGGTCACCTTCACCCCGGCCCAGGCGCTCAGCCCGAACACCGGCTACACCGTCGCGCTGCGCGTGTCGGACGCGGCGGGCAACCAGACGCCGCAGTCGACGTGGTCCTTCACCACCGGCGCGATCCGGCCCGCGACCTGCCCGTGCACGGTCTGGGACGACTTCACCCGGCCCGCGGTGTACGCGGCGAACGACACCACGCCGATCGAGGTCGGCACCAAGGTGCGCTTCAACGGCAAGGGCGAGGTGCTGGGCGTCCGCTTCTTCAAGGGCACCGGCAACACCGGCACGCACACCGGGTCGCTGTGGTCGTCCAACGGCCTGCTCCTGGCCACCGGCACGTTCACCAACGAGAGCGCGAGCGGCTGGCAGAAGCTGACGTTCGCCTCGCCGGTGGTCGTGCAGGCGAACACCACCTACGTCGTGTCCTACTACGCCCCCAACGGGCGTTACGCGGTCAGCAGCGGCTACTTCGCCGGCCAGGGCGCGAGCTACGCGGGCCTGCGGGCGCTGGCCGACGGCGTCGACGGGCCCGACGGCGTGTACCGCTACGGCGGCGGTGGCGGGTTCCCCACCTCGTCCTACAACGGGACGAACTACTGGGTCGACGTCGTCTACCGCAACGGCCTCAACGGCGACACCACGCCGCCGACGCTGACCAACCGGTCCCCGGCCGTGAACGCGACGAACGTCGCCGCCACCGCGCCGCTGACCTCGACGTTCAGCGAACCGGTCGACCCGGCCAGCGCGCAGGTCTGGCTGACCGACCCGCGCGGCGCGCAGCTGACCGGCTCGGTGTCGCTGTCCGCCGACCAGCGCACGGCCACCTGGACGCCGAGCGGCAAGCTCGCGCCCAACACCCGCTACACCGCCAACGTGCTGATCGCCGACGCCAACGGCAACCCGATGCCGGATGCGGCGACGTGGTCGTTCACCACCAGCGCGGACGTGATCTGCCCGTGCTCGCTGTTCAGCGCGGCGACCGTGCCGACGACCCCCTCGTCCGACGACGGCGGCGCCTACGAGCTGGGCGTGCGGTTCACCCCGGCGGCGGGCGGCCGGATCACCGGCGTCAAGTTCTACAAGGGCGCGGGCAACACCGGCACGCACACCGGCACGCTGTGGTCGGCCGGCGGCCAGCAGCTCGCCACCGGCACGTTCACCGCGGAGACGGCGACGGGCTGGCAGACGTTGACCTTCGCCGCACCGGTGCACGTGTCGGCGGGCCAGACCTACACCGCGTCGTACACCACGACCACCGGCCACTACTCCGTCGACAGCGGGTACTTCTCCGGCTACACCGCGGCCTCCGGACCGCTGTCCGCCCCCGAGGCGGCCAACGGCGGCAACGGTGTCTACCGCGCCGGCGCGGGCCACCCGACGAACTCCTACGCGGGCGGCAACTACTGGGTCGACGTCGTCTTCCTGCCCAACACCGACAACACCCCGCCGGTCGTCAACGGGCGCACCCCGCTCGACGGCGCGTCGGAGGTGGACCGCACCTGGCCGCTGACCGCGTCGTTCGACGAGCCGGTCGACCTCAGCACGGCCCAGTTCACGCTCGCGGACTCCGGCGGCGCGAAGATCGCGGGCACGCTGTCGCTGTCGGCCGGCCAGCAGCGGGTGACCTGGACACCGGCGGCGGCGCTGGGCGGCGGCATGACCTACACCGCGAGCCTGCGCGTCGCGGACGTCTACGGCAACCTGATGACCGCGCCGACGACCTGGTCGTTCACCACGACCACCGACGGCGACTGCCCGTGCTCGCTGTTCAGCGCGGCGACCGTGCCCACGGTGGCGTCGGCCGACGACGGCGGCTCGTACGAGCTGGGCGTCCGGTTCGTGCCTTCGGTGAACGGCTCCGTCACCGGGGTCCGGTTCTACAAGGGCGCGGGCAACACCGGCACGCACACGGGCACGCTGTGGGACGCGGCGGGCAACCAGAAGGCCACCGGCACGTTCACCGGCGAGACGGCCACCGGCTGGCAGACGCTCACGTTCGCCGCACCGGTGCCGGTCACCGCGGGCACCGGCTACGTGGTCTCCTACACCGCGCCCAACGGCCACTACTCGGTCGACACCGGGTACTTCATGGGCAACGCCGTGACCAGCCCGCCGCTGAGCGCGCCGGCCACCGCCGAGGGCACCCGCAACGGGGTCTTCCGGTCCGGCCCCGGGTTCCCGGACTCGTCCTACGCCGGCAGCAACTAGGGGGCCGACGTTGTGTTCACCACCGGATGAGCGCACCCAGGCCCCTGCTGCTGGTGGGTGGCGGCGGACTGGCCCGCGAGGTCCTCGCGGCCGTCCGCCTCACCCCCGGGCTGTGGCGACCCGTGGGCGCGCTGGACGACGACCCGGCGCGTCACGGCGCGGACCTCGACGGCCTGCCCGTGCTGGGCGGGACGGAGCTGGTGCACGGGATGACCGACGCGGCGGTGCTGGTGTGCGTGGCCAGCGCGCACCGGCCGCGCGGCAGGCTGGGCGTGGTCGCCCGGCTCGGCCTGCCGGAGGACCGGTGGGCGACGGTGGTCCACCCGGCGGCCTCGGTGGCCGTCGGCGCGGAGGTGGGGCCGGGCACGGTCCTGCTGGCCGGTGTGGTGGTGACGACGCCGTTGCGCTTGGGGGCGCACGTCGTGGCCATGCCGCACGTCCTGATCACCCACGACGACGAGGTGGGCGACGGTGTCACGTTCGCCGGCCGCGCGTCGCTGGGCGGGTCGGTCCGGGTCGGGCAGAGCGCCTACCTCGGGCAGGGCAGTGCGGTCCGGGAAGGTGTGACGATCGGCGCGGGCGCGGTGGTGGGCATGGGTTCGGTGGTGCTCGTCGACGTCCCCGCGGGTGAGGTCTGGGCGGGCAACCCCGCCCGACGACTGCGAGAGGGGAACGGTTCGTGATCGACATCCCGCTGGTGGACCTGCGTGCCCAGCACGAGCAGGTGGCCGACGAGGTAGCCGAGGGTTGGGCCGAGGTGCTCAAGAACACCGCCTTCGTCGGCGGGCGCCAGGTCGCCGGGTTCGAGGCGGAGTTCGCCGCCTACCAGGAGGTGCCGCACTGCGTCGCCGTCGGCAACGGCACCGACGCCATCGAGCTGGCGCTGCGGGCGCTCGACGTCGGACCGGGCGACGAGTGCGTGCTGCCCACCAACACGTTCATCGCCACGGCCGGCGCGGTGGCCCGGACCGGCGCCACGCCGGTGCTGGTGGACTGCGTGGCCGACACCGGCCTGATCGACGTGTCGCAGGTGGCCGAGGCCATCACGCCGCGCACCAAGGCCCTGCTGCCGGTGCACCTGTACGGGCAGGCCGCGCCGGTCGAGGAGCTGCGGTCGTTCGGCGTGCCGATCGTCGAGGACGCGGCCCAGGCCCAGGGTGCGCGGCGGAACGGCGTGCCCGTCGGCGGGCTCGGTGACATCGCCGCGACGAGCTTCTACCCGGGCAAGAACCTCGGCGCGTACGGCGACGGCGGCGCGGTGCTGACCACGTCCGCCGAGCTGGCCGAGGCGGTGCGGCTGCTGCGCGAGCACGGGTCGCCGCGCAAGTACGAGCACTCGGTGGTGGGCTTCAACAGCCGCTTGGACACGCTTCAGGCCGTGGTGCTGTCCGCGAAGCTGCGCCGGTTGGAGGGCTGGAACGCGCTGCGCCGCGCGGCGGCCGACCGCTACACCGCGCTGCTGGCCGACGTGCCGGGCGTGACGCTGCCGGTGGTGCTGGAGGGCAACGTGCCCGTGTGGCACCTGTACGTGGTGCGGGTGGCCGCGCGCGACCGCGTGCTGGCGTCCCTGCACGAGGCGGGGATCGGCGCGGGCATCCACTACCCGACGCCGGTGCACCTCACGGGCGCGTACGTGCACCTGGGGCACGCGCCGGGCGACTTCCCGGTCAGCGAGGCGGTGGCGGGGGAGATCCTGTCGCTGCCGCTGTTCCCGGAGATCACCGCCGCGCAGCAGGAGCGGGTCGTGTCGGCGCTCGCGGAGGCCGTGCGATGAACGAGGTCTTCGTGCACCCCAAAGGCCTGTGCGAGAGCACGGACGTCGGCGCCGGCACGAGGGTGTGGGCGTTCGCGCACGTGCTGCCCGGCGCTCGGATCGGGCGGGACTGCAACATCTGCGACGGCGCGTTCGTGGAGAGCCGGGCGGTGCTGGGCGACCGGGTGACGGTGAAGAACGGCACCCTGGTGTTCGACGGGGTGGTGTGCGAGGACGAGGTGTTCCTCGGCCCGAACGTCCTGTTCACCAACGACCTCCGCCCGCGTGCCGCGATCCGCCGGACGGGGGAGGCGCTGCTGTCCACCGTCGTCCGGCGCGGCGCGACCCTGGGCGCGGGCACGGTCGTCGTGTGCGGGGTGGAGATCGGTGAGCACGCCTTCGCCGCCGCCGGCTCCGTGGTGACCAAGGACATCCCGGCGCACGCGTTCGTGGCGGGCAACCCGGCGACCCACAAGGGCTGGGTGTGCGACTGCGGGCAGCGCCTGGACGCCGGCCTGGTCTGCCGCGACTGCGACAACCGCTACACCGAGACCGACAAGGGCCTGGCCAAACTCCCCTGACCCGCGCGTGTCCTCCGCTCCCGTCACCCGTGTCCTACCTTCAGGACACCCGAGTTGAACGCTCAGCACGCGAGAGTCCTACCTCCAGCGCGCGAGAGTCCTACGCTCAGGACACCCGAGTTGAACGCTCGGAACACGCGACCCGCGGTTCACGCCTCCGGTCGCGACGTGGCCTTCCGCTCGGCGTGGGCGGCGCGCAGCAGCGCACCGCTCACGCCGACCATGGTGAACACCAGACCGGTGGCCACGCCGAACCCCAGCAGGTCGAACGTCACCGACGCGATCCCACCCGCCACGACGGCCGCGAGCAGGGCGCTCGCCAGGCTCCGCAGGTGCTCGTCCCGGCTGATCATCCGCACCCGGATCGCCGCGAACGCCGCCGCCAGGAACATGCCGATCAACGCGAACAGCCCCAGGTAGCCGTTCTCGATCAACGTGAGCAGGAACTGGTTGTCCAGGATCGTGTACTTCGTCGGCAGGTACGTGCCGAACCCGCGCCCCAGCAACGGGTTCAGGTCGATCTGCTCCCACGCCGCCTCGTAGTCCGCCGTGCGCGCCTTGACGCTCGGGTCGTCCTCGATGTTGGAGAACATCCCGCGCAGCGTGCCGAACAACCCGGGCACGACCACGCTCGCGCCGAGGAACGACCCACCGCCGATCAACGCCGTGCTGATCTTGCGCCGCCGCGGCAACGTGATGATCATGATGATCGCGCCGACCGCCATGCCCAGCAGCGCGGTCCGCGACAACGACGTCAGCGCGCCCAGGCCGACCAGGGCCAGGCACACCAGCCAGCGCACGTGCGGCGTGCCGTCGTCCCTCGCCTTGAACACGTAGTGCACGCCCAGCGGCACGGCCATCGCGCACACCAGGCCGAACTCGATCGGGTGGTTCGTGGTGCCCGTGGGTCGGCGGAAGATCGACCGGGCCTCCATCGCGGAGTACCCGTTGTCCTGCACGCGCAGTCCCGGCAGCGACACGTACGACGCCAGGTCCACGCCCAGCCCGAACTGCACCAGCCCCACGAACGCGACCACCGCCGCACAGGCCAGCAGCAGCTTGAGCACGGCGTCCAGCCGCTCCTTCGTGCGCACGGCGTCGCACACGAACACCGCGACCGCGATCATCGACGTGATCCGGATGATGCTGCTGTCGGCCACGGTCAGCTCGTCGGTCGGCAGCCAGCGCCGGGTGGCCACGCCGTAGGTCGCCAGCTGCGACGCCAGGTACAGCGCCACGGCCGTGCGCACGAGGTTGCGGCCCTTGCCCATGCCGAGCGTGTCGACCATCTGCCCGGACACCCACAGCACGCCCAGCAGCAACGCCACCACCAGCGCGGGCGGCAGCGTCATCGGCACGAACGACAGCACGAGCCGGGCCGGGATGATCAGCAGCGCCAACAGGAACAGGCGCACGAGGGTGGCGCCGTCCGCGCGCCGGCGCACGGGCACCGCACGCGCGGCTGGTCCGACCTGCTCGGGCTGCTCCGACCGCTCGGGCTGCTCCGGCTGCACGGACCGCTCCGACTGCTCGGACACGGTCAGGGTGCGTCTTCGTCGGTCGGCCACGACGGCCTGGCGGGCTTGCCGACGGCGTTGCGCGCACCGGGCGCGGCGATCTTCACCGTCTGCTCGCTGGCCGTCGGCTGGCGGCGGGCGGGGGGAG